>NZ_QXDL01000100.1:0-14740 GCF_003574345.1 Calidithermus terrae | reverse complement strand
CGGCAGCGCGTCGGCGCCGATGGAGCGGGCGAAGGCGGCGGCGTCGAAGGGTAGCGAGGCGAAGTTCTCCCGCTCGGCCTCGCCACAGGCCACAAGCCTTTAGCTGACGGCTGACGGCTGATAGCTGACCACTTCCCGCTTTCCGCTCTTTATCCCTGAGCCAACAGCCGCAGCAGGTTCTCGCTCGCCTGGATGCCCTTCTCGAAGCACTCGAGGTCGAACTTCTCGTTGGGCGAGTGGAGGTTGTCGTCGTTGAGGCCCATGCCCAGCAGCACGATGGGCATGCCCAGGAGTTCCTGGAAGTCGGCCACGACGGGGATGCTGCCCCCGGCGCGGGTGAAGACGGGCTTGCGGCCCCAGGTCTGCTCGAGGGCCCGCGCCGCCGCGCGCATGGGCGCGGACTCGAGGTCGGTGACGACGGGCTTGCCGGTGCCGTGGTAGAGGACGTTCATGCGGTAGCCCTCGGGGAGGATCCGGTGGAGGTAGGCGGTGACGGCCTCGCGGATGGCGTGGGGGTCCTGGTCGGGGACGAGGCGCATGGAGAACTTGAAGCCCGCCTTGGCGGGGATGACGGTCTTGGAGCCTTCGCCCTGGTAGCCGCCCCAGATGCCGTTGACGTCGAGGGTGGGCCGCACCCAGGTGCGCTCGAGCGCCCCCCAGCCCGGCTCGCCCGGCAGCGCGTCGGCGCCGATGGAGCGGGCGAAGGCGGCGGCGTCGAAGGGCAGCGAGGCGAAGTTCTCCCGCTCGGCCTCGCTCAGCGGGCGCACCGCGTCGTAGAAGCCGGGGACCAGGACGCGCCCGTCCTCGCCCTTGAGCCGGGCGATCATCCAGGCGGCGGCGTGGACGGGGTTGGGGGCGGCCCCGCCGTAGGTGCCCGAGTGCAGGTCGCGGGCGGCGCCCTCGAGCCGCACCTCCATGTACACCAGGCCGCGCAGGCCGTACTCGAGGCTGGGCACGCCCGGGGCGTACATCGAGCCGTCGGAGATGAGGAGCACGTCGGCCTGCAGGCGCTCGCGGTTGGCCCGCACGAAGGGCTCGAGGTGCACCGAGCTCACCTCCTCCTCGCCCTCGATGAGGAACTTCACGTTCACGCCCAGCCCGTCGCCCAGGTTCTCCACGGCGGCGATGTGGGCGTAGACCTGGCCCTTGTCGTCGGAGGCGCCGCGGGCGTAGATACGGCCGTCGCGCACCACCGGCTCGAAGGGCGGGGTGTGCCACAGCTCGAGGGGGTCCGGGGGCTGCACGTCGTAGTGGCCGTAGATCAGGACCGTGGGGGCCGAAGGGCTGACCATCTTCTCGGCGTAGACGATGGGGTGGCCCGGCGTGGGGATGACCTCGGCGGCGAAGCCCAGGCCGGCGAGCTTGGCCTCGAGCCAGCGGGCGGCCCGCTCGACGTCGGCCTTGTGGTCGGGGTTGGCGGAGACCGAAGGGATGCGGAGGAACTCGAGCAGGTTTTCGAGATGGCTCACGGGGCGATTATACGGGCGTGGGGGCCCTCAGCCTGCGGTCGGGGTCTTTTCCTTCTCGCCCTCGCCCGAGCCCAGCTCGCGCAGCAGGGCCAGGCGCAGGCGGGCCACCTCGGCCTCGAGGTGCACCTGCTGGCTGTCGAGCTCGTCGCGCAGCCGGATGATCTCCTCCACGCCGGCCAGGTTCACGCCCAATTCCTGGGTCAGGCGCCGGATCTCCCGGAGCTTCTCGACGTCGCGCTCGGAGTAGAGGCGGGTCTTGCCGCCGGAGCGGCGGGGCTTGACCAGCCCCTTGCGCTCGTAGAGGCGCAGGGTCTGGGGGTGCATGTCCACGAGTTCTGCGGCCACCGAGATCACGTAAACGGGGCGCTCCTTGTCGGGGACGTGGCGCTTGGGCTTGCCCTCGGAAGGCGCGGGGAGGGCGGGGGGCATGCGCAAATCCTGCAGCTTCTCCCCCAGCTCCTTCTGCAGGCGCTCGGCCTCGGTGCGGAAGCGCTGCTCGAGCGCCCACAGCTCCTCCCGCAGCCGCATGATCTCCTCCACGCCCGCCAGGTTGACCCCGAGCTCCTGGGTCAGGCGGCGGATCTCGCGCAGCTTCTCCACGTCGCGCTCGGAGTAGAGGCGGGTCTTGCCCCCCGAACGCTTGGGCTCGATGAGGCCCTTGCGCTCGTAGAGGCGCAGGGTCTGGGGGTGCATGTCCACCAGCTCGGCCGCCACCGAGATGATGTAAACCGGTCTGTCCTTGTCCATAAGCCCCAAGGCCGCCTCCGGCCCTTATGCCCTGATTATACGGTTATCTTCGGCCGGTGCTAAAAATCGGCTCACACCGGTACGGCGGCAAACTCGAGGCCGCCTCACTTAGGCGGCTTGAAGGGGAGGTACTGCGGTTTCCAGAAGCGGTCCTCGACAAAATCCTTCAGGCCGGTGAAGTCGAGGCGCTTGAGCTTCTCCGACCGGGCCACCCCCTCCTGGATCGCCCGGCGGATCACCCGCGCCGCGACGAACTTGCTCACCTCGCGCAGCTCGCCCACCGGGGGGTAGACGCGGTCGGGGTGGTGGGTGGAGGTGTAGTCGTAGAGGGCGTAGGCGGCCTCGAGCACCATCGCGTCGGTGACCTCCTCGGCCTGCGCCAGCACCGCGCCGAAGCCCAGCCCCGGGAAGACGAAGGCGTTGTTGCCCTGGCCCACCGGGTAGGTGCGGCCCTCGTACTCGACGGGCGCGAAGGGGCTGCCCGCCGCCACCATCGCCGTGCCGTGGGTCCAGCGCACCAGGTCCTCGGGCAGGGCCTCGGAGGAGGAGGTGGGGTTGGAGAGGGGGAAGATGGCCGGGCGCGGCGTGTTGGCGAGCATGGCCTTGACGATGGGCTCGGTGAAGGAGGCCGGCTGGCCCGAGAGGCCCAGCAGCACCGTGGCCCGGGCGTTCTGGATGACCTCGATGAGGTTGGGGACGTTGCCCGTGTAGTTCCAGCCCTCCAGCGCCGCCGCTTTCTGGGCGAAGGCCTGCTTGTAGGGCTCCATGCGCCGCCCCTCCACCAGCAGGCCCTGGGAGTCGAGCACGAACAGCCGGGAAAGGGCCTCCTCCTCGCTGAGCCCCTCGCGCATGAGCCCCTGCTTGAGGGCCCAGGCCACCCCGATCCCGCCCGCCCCCGCGCCGTAGACGATGATGCGCTGGTCGCCGAGCAGCTCCCCCTTGACGCGGCAGGCCGAGAGCACCCCCGCCAGCGTGACGGCCCCGGTGCCCTGGATGTCGTCGTTGAAGGAGGGCAGCACCTTGCGGTAACGCTCGAGCACGGCGAAGGCCGTGTCCTTGCTGAAGTCCTCCCACTGGATGAGGGCCTTGGGGTAGCGCTTGCGCACGGCCTCGACGAACTTGTCGAGGAACTGGAGGTAGGCCTCCCCGGTGAGCCGGCGGTGCTTGGCCCCCAGGTACAGCGGGTCGGAGATGAGGTCCTGGCGGTCGGTGCCCACGTCGAGGCCGACGGGGAGCGTCTTGTCGGGGCCCACCCCCCCCGCCGCCGTGTACAGCGAGAGCTTGCCGATGGCGATGGCGAGCCCCCCGAAGCCCTGATCCCCGATGCCCAGGATGGCCGAGGAGTCGGTGGCGACGATGAGCCGCACCTCCTCCAGGGGCACGTTGGCGAGGGTCTGCTCGACGTGGTCGATGTCGAAGGTGGAGGCGGTGAAGCCGCGGGGGAAGCGGTAGATGGCCGAGAACTCCTTGACCGCCTCGCCCACCGTAGGCGTGTAGAGGATGGGCAGCATCTCCGACATGTGGTCGGCGAGCAGGGCGTAGAACAGCACCTCGTTGCGGTCTTGCAGCGTGCGCAGGAAGATGTGCTTCTCGAGGTCGGAGGCCTGGAGCCGGTAGCGCCGGTAGTGCCGCTCCTTCTGCTCCTCGAGCGTCGAGACGTGCGGCGGCAACAGCCCCTCGAGCCCCAGCAACCGCCGCTCCTCACGGGTAAAAGCCGACTCCTTATTCAACAGCGGCAGCCCCAGCAGCGAAAAACCGTTGATGTAGGGCTCGAGATACCGCTGACCACGCTCGTCACGCTTGACGTCGTAATACCGGCTAACGCTCATACTGCCAGCTATCCTAACGTCATTTCATCAGGTGCGCTATATTTTCATCAGATGAAAAGCAATAAGCCCTCAGCCGGCAGCTTTCAGCCGTCAGCAAAAGGCACGCAGCCTGTGGCTCGTGGCGGACCCCTCCCCGCACGCGGGGGTATCCCCCCCAGTCCCCCTTGCTAAGGGGGGTTGCGTCTCGCGTACGACGCAGGACGTACGACGTACGACCCGCGTCTTACGTCTTACGTCTTGCGTCTTGCGTCTTGCGTACGACGTACGACGTAGGACGCCGGGCGCAGGACGTACGACCCGCACCCTGCGCCCAGCGTTCGACATAGCATATGACGTACCCCGCACGACAAGGGTATGATCTTGGGCGGCAAACACCCGCCCGAGAGGGCGTGGCAAATCGAAAGGAGTGTTCATGAAGTCGCCCGTACGTGTCGCGGTTACCGGCGCCGCCGGTCAGATCGGTTACAGCCTGCTCTTCCGCATCGCCAGCGGGGAGATGCTGGGCAAGGACCAGCCCGTCATCCTGCAACTGCTCGAGATCACCCCCGCCCTCAAGGCATTGCAGGGCGTGATCATGGAGCTCGAGGACTGCGCTTTCCCCACCTTAGCCGGGCTGGTGGCTACCGACGACCCCAACGTGGCCTTCGGCGACGCCGACTACGCGCTGCTGGTGGGCGCGATGCCCCGCAAGCAGGGCATGGAGCGCGCCGACCTGCTCCAGGCCAACGGGGCCATCTTCACCGCGCAGGGCCGCGCCCTCTCCGACAGCGCCCGCAAGGGGGTGAAGGTGCTGGTGGTGGGCAACCCGGCCAACACCAACGCGCTCATCACCTACAAGAACGCGCCCAACCTCGAGCCCCGCCAGATCCACGCCATGACCCGCCTCGACCACAACCGGGCCATCTCCCAGCTCGCCACCCGCCTCACCGTGCCGGTGACCGCGATCAAGAAGATGACCATCTGGGGCAACCACTCCGTCACCCAGTATCCCGACCTCTACCACTGCGAGGTGAACGGCCAGAACGCCTACGAGCTGGTGGGCGACCACGAGTGGTACGCGGGCACCTACATCCCCAAAGTCGCCAAGCGCGGCGCCGAGATCATCGAAGCCCGCGGGGCCTCCTCGGCCGCCAGCGCCGCCAACGCCGCCATCGACCACATGCGCGATTGGGCTTTGGGCACCCCCGAGGGCGACTGGGTGAGCATGGCCTTCGCTTCCGACGGCTCCTACGGCATCCCCGAGGGCCTGGTGTACAGCTTCCCCTGCGTGTGCAAGAACGGCGACTTCGAGATCGTGCAGGGCCTCGACATCAACGAGTTCAGCCGCCAGAAGATGGACGCCACGGCCAAGGAACTCGCCGAAGAGCGCGACGCGGTGCTGCAGCTCGGGCTGATCAAGTAGGGCGTGTGCTGAGCGCTGAACGCCGAGCGCTACGCGCGGGTCGTACGTCCTACGTCCTACGCCGTACGCAAGACGCAAGACGTAAGACGCAAGACGCAAAACGCAAGACGCGGGTCGTACGTCCTGCGTCGTACGCGAGACGCAACCCCCCTTAGCAAGGGGGGCTGGGGGGGATACCCCCTCCCCGCACGCGGGGAGGGGTTCCTTTCGCCACAGGCCATGAGCCACGCGCTTACTGCTGATGGCTAACCACTCCAACAACTAGTGATTTCATTCACGATACTTTGCTCGTGAGGAACATCTCTGCTCTTATTGGGAGCTGCGTTCGCCTCACGGAGGGCCGAGGTTTGTAGAATAGCGGCATTCGGAGGTTTTGTGGGGCTTAAACCCGTCAAGAAAGGGTGGAATCCGGAGCTGTGGGTCTCGAGGCGCCCCCTCGGGATCGGCTTGCACAAGCCCAACAACTTCGCGGAGGTCTTCCGGGCCATCGGGGAGAACGCCGACAACCTGGCGTATGCCTGGCGCATCCTGCAGGACGGGGTGTGCGACGGGTGCGCGCTGGGGACCTACGGGATGCGCGACTGGACCATCGCGGGCGTCCACCTGTGCAACGTGCGGCTGCGGCTGTTGCGGCTCAACACCATGGGGCCTCTGGACGTGGGGGTGCTCGAGGACGTGGAGGCGCTGCGGGAAAAATCCTCAGCCGAGCTGCGCGAGCTGGGGCGCCTCCCCTACCCCATGCACCGCAAAAAGGGCGAGAAGGGCTTCCGGCGCGTCTCCTGGGCCGAAGCGCTCGACCGCATCGCGCTCAAGCTCTGCAAGACCGACGCCCATCGCATGGGCTTCTACCTGACCAGCCGGGGCATCCCCAACGAGACCTACTACGCGGCCCAGAAGGCGGTGCGGGCGCTGGGCTCCAACAACATCGACAACGCCGCGCGCGTCTGCCACTCGCCCAGCACCGTCGCGCTCAAGGAGTCGCTGGGGGTGGCGGCGACGACGTGCAGCTACCGCGACCTCATCGGCACCGACCTGGTGGTGTTCTTCGGCTCCAACGTGGCCGTGAACCAGCCGGTGATGATGAAGTACCTCTACTACGCCAGGAAGGCCGGGACCAAGGTGGCGGTGGTCAACCCCTACCGCGAGCCGGCCATGGAGCACTATTGGGTGCCCTCCGACCCCGAGAGCGCGCTTTTCGGCACCAAGATCACCGACCGCTTTTTCCTGGTGCAGCCGGGGGGCGACATCGCCTTCATCACCGGGACCCTGAAGCACCTGCTCGAGCAGGGCGGCCTCGACGAGCGCTTCGTCGAGGCCCACACCACCGGCTTCGAAGCGCTGGCACAGGCGCTGCGGGCGGCCCGCTGGGAGGAGCTGGAGGCCGGCAGCGGGGTCTCGCACCAGGAGATGCTGGCCTTCGCCCGGATGCTGATGGAGGCCGAGCGGGCGGTGCTGGTGTGGAGCATGGGCATCACCCAGCACCGCACCGGGGAGGACGCGGTGCAGGCGATCATCAACCTGGGGCTGGCGCGGGGCTACCTGGGGCGCGAGGGCTGCGGCCTGATGCCCATCCGGGGGCACTCCGGCGTGCAGGGCGGGGCCGAGATGGGGGCCTACGCCAGCGTGTTCCCGGGGGTCGTGCCCATCAGCCCGGAGAACGCCCGCGCGCTCGAGGCGCGGTGGGGCTTCCCGGTCCCCGGACAGCCGGGACTCACCGCGCCGGAGATGCTCGAGGCCGCCTCGCGGGGCGAGCTCGAGGTGCTGTGGAGCGTGGGGGGCAACTTCCTCGAGGTGCTCCCCGACCCCGAGCGGGTGCGGCAAGCGCTGGAGGCGGTCGAGCTGCGGGTGCACCAGGACATCGTGCTCTCGAGCCAGATGCTCGCCGAGCCGGGCGGCGAGGTGATCCTGCTGCCGGCCACCACCCGCTACGAGGTGCCGGGCGGCGTGACCGAGACCAGCACCGAGCGCCGGGTGATCTATAGCCCCGAGATCCCGGGCCCGCGCGTCGGGCAGGCGCGGCCCGAGTGGGAGGTGTTGCTCGAGGTCGCCCGCAAGGTGAAGGGCGACCTCGCCGACCGGCTGCACTTCCCCGACACCGCCGCCGTCCGCCAGGAGATCGCCCGGGTGGTCCCGATGTACGCCGGCATCGAGCGGCTGGCGAAGAAGGGCGACGCCTTCCAGTACGGCGGCCCCCACCTCTGCGCGGGCGGGGTCTGCCCCACCCCGGACGGCAAGGCCCGCTTCCGGGCGGTGGAGATCCCCCGCCCGCAGGTTCCCCCCGGCGCTTTCCGGTTGGTGACGCGGCGGGGCAAGCAGTTCAACAGCATGGTGCACGCGGCGAAGGACCCGGTGAACTCCGCGCCGCGCGACGCGGTGCTCATCAGCCCGGAGGACGCGCGGAGGCTGGGGCTTCAGCCCGGACAGCGGGTCTGGCTGAGCAACCCGCTGGGGCGGCTGGAGTGCCAGGTCTTCCCCGCCCCCGTACGGCCCGGCACCCTGCAGGTCCACTGGCCCGAGGGCAACGTGCTGCTCGACCCCAGCCTGCGCTCGGAGAAAGCCAAGATCCCCGCCTACAAGGAAGCCTATGCCTTCATCGAACTCCAGCCGCACCCGGCCCCCGGCCAAGGTCCGGACGTCGTTGCTTCGGGTGGCTGAGGGCCGCGCCCGCGCCCACAGCGACGACCTCGTGACCGAGGAGCCGCTCGAGATCCGCCTGCTGGCGGGGGAGCAGCGGCAGACGGTGGCCGTCACGCTGCGCACCCCGGGCCAGGACTTCGAGCTGGCGGCGGGCTTCCTCTACGCCGAGGGGGTGATCCGCAGCCGCGACGAAATTCGCCGCATCGCCTACTGCACCGACCCCGGCGAGGCCCAGCAGTACAACATCGTCAACGTGGAGCTGCGCGGGGAGGGCGTCCCCGACCTCGAGCGCCTCGAGCGGCACTTCTACACCACCAGCGCCTGCGGGGTGTGCGGCAAGGCGGGGCTGGAGCAGCTCGAGCTGCGCGGGCAGCGCCCGCTGGAGGACGCGAGCCGCGTGCGGGCCGAGGTCCTGCCCCGCCTCCCCGAGAAACTGCGCCAGGCCCAGGGGCTGTTCGAGCGCACCGGGGGCCTCCACGCGGCGGCGCTGTTCGACCCGGGGGGCGACCTGCTGGCCGTGCGCGAGGACGTGGGGCGGCACAACGCGCTCGACAAGCTCATCGGCTGGGCGCTGCTCGAGGGCCACCTGCCCCTGCGCGAGCGGCTGGTGCTGGTGAGCGGGCGGGCCAGCTACGAACTGTGCCAGAAGGCCCTGGCCGCCGGAGCGCCCGTCCTGGCCGCGATCTCGGCCCCCTCGAGCCTGGCCGTGGAGCTCGCGCGGCAATTCAACCTCACGCTGGTGGGCTTTTTGCGCGAATCCTTCAACGTCTACAGCGCTCCCGAGCGAATCCTGCTACCCTGAGGGGCAATGAAGGCCTATCTAGGGGTCTACACGGCGCGGCTCGAGATGCCCTGGGTCAAGAGCCTCAAGGAAAAACGCGCCCTGGTCAAGCCGGCCATCGAACGCCTGCGCAGCCGCTACCCGGTCTCGGCCGCCCGCCTTGCCGGCCAGGACGACCACGAGTGGGAGGTGGTGGGCTTCAGCCTGCTCGGCTACGACGGGGTATGGGTGGAGACCGTCCTCCGCGAAGCCGCCCAGTTCATGGCCGAACAGCGCGAGTTCCAGATCGCCCACGAGGACTGGCACGTGGAGGAACTGGAGCTCGAGGCGTTCCTGCCGTTGCACGCGAGGTAGCTGGCAGCCGTCAGCCTGTGGTCCGTGGTCACCCCTCCCCGTCCCTCCCCGCGCGGGGAGGGTTTATTCCCCCCCAGCCCCCCTTGCCAAGGGGGAACAAGGCGTCTCGCGTTTTGCGTTTAGCGTTTGGCGTACGACGTACGACGTACGACGCACGACGCACGACCCGCGTTCGGCGTTCAGCTACCGCCACCCTCACGCCGGCTGCCTCAACGCGAGCTGCCCGCACGCCGCCCCCACGTCGCGCCCCCGGCTCCAGCGGATCGAGGTCGGCACGCCCATGCCCTCGAGGATCGCCGCGAACTTGAGGATGTGCTCCTTGGGGGTGCCCTGGTGCGGCGCGCCCTCCCAGGGGTTCCAGGGGATGAGGTTGAGGTGGGCGGAGAGGCCCTCGAGGTGCTTGGCGAGCGCCTTGGCCTGCCAGGGGTGGTCGTTGAGGCCCTTGAGCATGGTGTACTCGAAGGTCACCCGGCGCTTGACCCTGGCGTAGTAGTGCCGCACCGCGGTCATGATCTCCTCGAGGCTGTAGCGGTGGGCGGTGGGGATGATGAGCTTGCGGGTCTCGTCGTCGGGGGCGTGGAGGGAGAGGGCCAGCCGCACGCCCAGGTCCTCCTCGGCCATGCGGTAGATGCCGCGCGGGATGCCCACCGTCGAGAGGGTGATGCGGCGGGGGCTCATCGCCAGGGCCTCGGGGTCGAGCATCCGGCGCACGGCGGTGAAGACGTGCTCGAGGTTGAGCAGCGGCTCGCCCATGCCCATCAGCACCACGTTGCGGATCTCGCGCGGGGAGTGCCCCTGGTGGTGCGCGGCGAAGAGGATCTGGTCGAGGATCTCGGCGGCGGTGAGGTTGCGCCCGAAGCCCATCTTGCCCGTGGCGCAGAAGGTGCAGCCGGCGGGGCAGCCGACCATGCTCGAGACGCAGATGGTGCGGCGGCCCACGTAAGGCATGTAGACGGCCTCGGTCTTCTTGCCGTCCCACAGGGTGTAGAGGTACTTCACCGAGCCGTCCTGGCTCACGAAGGGCGTGACCTCCGCGAACTCCGACACCCGGTAGCGCTCGGCCAGCTCCGCCCGCAGCGCCTTGGGCAGGTTGCGCATGCCCTCCCAGTCCCGCACGCCCTGCTTTCCCAGGGCGAAGGTGGTGGGCGGCAGGATGGCAGGCGTTCCCCAGGAAGGTCGGAGCGCTGCCAACGTCCGACGCGCCAGGAAAAGGCGGTGGGGGGCTGTTAAACACAAAAAGCGGAGAGGAATTCCTCTCCGCCTCGCAGGGTCTTCGGGTCAGCTCCTGAAGTAGCCGCGCCACTCCCGGGGCACCTCGAGGATGTTCAGCCACAGCGCCTGGGTGGGGCGGCGTGGCTCGCGCAGGAGCTTCATGCCCGCTTCCTCGGGGGTGCGGTCGGCCTTCTTGTGGTTGCAGGGGCGGCAGGCCGCGACCAGGTTGTCCCAGGTGCTGGGGCCGCCGCGGCTACGGGGCAGCACGTGGTCGAGGGTGAGGTCACGGGCGGGGCGGCCGCAGTACTGGCACACGTAACCGTCACGCTTGAACACGTTGCGGCGCTCGAGCCGCACCTTGTGGACGCGGGGCCGCACCATCTTGCCCAGCCGGATCACGGCGGGCACGGGGTAGAGCGCGTTGGGGGTGCGCAGGAACTCGCCGCTGTCCTCCACCACCTCCGCCATGCCGGCCATCACCAGGCTCACCGCCCGGCGGATGCTGGCGATCCCCAACGCCTGGTAACCCGCGTTCAGCACCAGCACGCGGGGCGCGTCAATGTTCAGCCGCCTTGCCACTTCCTCCATGACTTCTCAACCTCCTTCCTGGGCTCGAGCGCCCTCTGGGGCCTTCGGCAGGGCTCGAACCTGCACCGCGCTGCACGAGAGGCAGCCGCTCTGCGTTGAGCTACGAAGGCGCGAAGCCCGCCGCCGTGGGCGGGACAGTTTTGGTGAAGGCGGTAGGGGTCGAACCTACGCGGTCTCGAGGAAGCGTCGAGGGCTCTGCCAATTGAGCTACGCCTCCACGAAATAGCCCCCTCGGACAGCCGAGAGGGCCGCTGGCGGAAGGAGCAGGATTCGAACCTGCGGGGCTTTAGCCCGCCTCCTTGGCAGTGAGGTGGTTTCGACTGCTCCCCCACCCTTCCACGGTTCCTGGTCCCCCAGGTGGGATTTGAACCCACACTCAGCCGCTTTTGAGGCGGTTGCCTCTGCCGATTGGGCTACCGGGGGGCCTTTGGTGGCTCCGGGGAGATTCGAACTCCCAATCTCCACGTTCTAAGCGTGGAAGGTTTGCCAATTGGCGTCACGGAGCCGCGTTTTTGGGCCTGAAAGGGGGGAGAGGTGGGATTCGAACCCACACAAAGGCGCTGTCGCTTTTAGGAAACGCGCTTCCTGCGGCAAGTTACAAACCCGCTCGAGGCTCACCACCTCGAGCCGCCAGCCAGTGCATCCGTAAACCCGCGACGGCTTTTGGCCTGCGCCATACCTGTTCGGTTTACCGGCTCCGAGTTTTTCCGGCGCTCTTACCCTCTTGAGCTACTCTCCCCGAGTGCCCCCAGGGGGACTCGAACCCCAAACCCTTGCGTCTCGCACAAGGAGGTATGCCCATTCCCATGAACTACCCACGACCAACCGCATGCGCGGTCTGGTCGGGGTTTCGCGGTTCGACGGGGCTAGACCTCGGCCCCTCCCCGCCCCCTGGTTCCCAGGGGTAGATTCCCTTCGGGATGGGCTGGTGCCCGTACACCCAAGGGTGTATGGCCCAAGCCCGGCGTCGCTGCTCAATACAGGCGTTGTACAAATCGCAGTGCAGGCGGTTCCACCGCTCCAGGGTCTCAAGCTGAGCCTGGGTCGGGTAAAGCTTGTACCGCACCTGGCGTACGGACGCCAGTCCGTCCCGATAGGGAATCTGCACCTGGCGGGTCTGCACGTCCCCAGCGTACCCTACAGTTATGGTCAGGCTCAAGACCGCCAACAACGCCGCTTTCCGCCTCTCGTACCATTTGGTTCTGGTCACAAAGTACCGGCGCAAGTGCCTGACCGGGGCCATGTTGGGGGAGTTGCGGGAGAAGGTCGCCCAGGTGTGCCAGCAATGGGGCTGCGAAATGGTGGAGTTCTCCGGCGAGGCCGACCACGTACGTCTGCTGTTCGAGGCCACCCCGACCGTAGAGCCCGCTAAGTTCGTCAACAGCCTCAAGACCGTCACCAGCCGCTCCCTCCGCAAGCACCACGCCGAACACCTCGGCCAGTTCTACCGGAAACCCGTGCTGTGGTCGGGCTCCTACGCCATCATGACCGCAGGCGGAGCGCCCTTGGAAGTTCTCAAGCAGTACATCCGGGGCCAGCGCAAGCCGAAAGAGTAGCCGCCCGAAACCAGGGCGGCGTGGGGCTATCCTTCCCCGACCAACCACACTACGGTCTGGTCGGGGACTGCCGCCCCACACCCCTTTGGTTCAGACAAGCGCTGCTACCGTCTGAGCTACGCCAGCGTGCCCACGAGGGCTGGTGCGAAAAGTGGGGCTCGAACCCACAGCCTCCTCGTCGGCAACGAGGCGCTCTGCCCGTTTGAGCTATTTCCGCGTGGCGGGCCCGGCAGGATTCGAACCTTCCCACAAGGTCTCGGAGCCCGTTCGCCTTTCCCACGAGCACTCGTGGCGGGCATTCATGGGAACCGCTCCATGAACGGCTGCCGGGTGGGGTTTTCTACCCACGTCTCCGCGCTTCGGTTGAGCGCTCGAGGCCTCGAGCGCCCTTCCCGTGCGCACGGCGTCCGTCGAAGCTGGACCACCGGCAGCAGGAGCCACGTTGTCAAAGTTCGCGTGCCCGAGCGGGCACCCTGAATGGTAGCATTTGAATGCTACCAACAAGGGTGATAGTAGCATTCAAATGCTACTTTGGCAAGGGGTTGTCGGCTTGGACTCGGTATATCGTGCGGCTCAGCCTTGCTGGACGAAAAAACCCCTAGCCCTGGCGCCGCCGTTTGGGGTCGGTCCAGGCCTCCCACACGGCCTGTTGCTGCTGGGGGCTCAGGCGGGGGTGGTCGTAGAAGCCGGCGGCGAGGCGCTGGCGCTGGGCCTCGAAGAGGATCACGGCGGCGGCCACCGAGACGTTGAGGCTCTGCACCATGCCCAGCATGGGGATGACGATGTGCCCGTCGGCCAGGGCGGCGGCTTCCTCGCTCACGCCCCACCTCTCGGCGCCCAGCAGGACGCAGGTGGGTTGGGTGTAGTCGAGGGTGCGGTAGTCGGCGGCGTGCTCGGAGAGCTGGGTGGCGTAGACCTTGAAGCCCTGGCGCTTGAGGTGGGCGACGGCGGTGGCGGTGTCGGGGTGGACGTGCAGGCCCACCCACTTGGCCGCCGAGCCGGAGGTGTCGTTGTGGGTGCGGACGCGGTGGATGGCCTCGAGCGAGCCTTCCTCGGGCTCCTCGAGCGCGGGCAGGCCCTTCTGCGGCGGGACGGCGTGGACCTCGAGCACCCCCACCGCGTCGCAGGTGCGCAGGATGGCCGAGAGGTTGTGGGGCTTGTTGACCTGCTCCATCAGCACGGTGAGGTCGGGCTGACGGCGGGCGAGCACCGTGCGCAGTTTGTGTTCGCGTTCGGGCGTCACGAAGGTTCATTGTAGAGCACTGCACCGGGGGCGCCGCGCTGCTTATACTCCCTGCGTAAACCACCCCTACCAACCGCTACGCAGTCCGGTAGGGGCTTTCCGAGGAGAGACGATGCATAGACGAGATCCTCAGAATCCGGGCCGGTTTACAACGGCCCCTGCCCGTCGAGCCAGCTCTTCGGGCATTGCACCTGCTCAAAGAAGCCTCCCCCTAGGGGGTGCGTTGGGAGCAAGGCCGTCGGAGTTTTACGGTACGGCGGCTGGGTGCGGTGCGAAACCCTACCCGTACCAACCCCCTACCCCGGGTTTCAAGGTACGCAGTGAAGGGCCGCCAGGCCCCCGGCGATGCCGGCACTCAGGGAACCGTGTTCCCGAGGCTTATCTCGCCACAAAGGAGGTGAGTGGGTGTAGCGCTCTGGCGAGCGCCCGGGGCTCTACCTCCCTGACCAAACCCCAGTTTGGTCAGGGTCTCCCGCCCCAGACCCCAATCGGATGAAAGCCATCGTGGTCGAGGAACACGGCGGGCCCGAGCAACTGCGCCCGCTCGAGGTGCCCCCGCCCCAGCCGGGAGCGGGACAGGTGCGCATCCGGGTGCGGCTGACGGGGGTCAACTACGCCGACGTGCAGGCCCGGCGTGGGGGCTACGACGCGGGCTCCAAGCCGCCCTTCACGCCGGGCCTCGACTGCGTGGGCGTGGTGGACGCGGTGGGGGAGGGGGTGAGGGGCCTCGAGCCGGGCCAGCGGGTGGTGGCCTTCCCGGTGGGCGGCTCCTACGCCGAGGAGGTCCTGGCGCCCGCGGTCCTGACCTACCCCGTCCCCGACGACCTGCCCGACGAGGCGGTCGCGGGCCTCACCGTGCTGGTCACGGCCTACAACGTGCTCACCCTGGCCGGGCGGCTGCGGGCGGGCGAGAGCGTGCTGG
>NZ_QXDL01000010.1:0-40222 GCF_003574345.1 Calidithermus terrae | reverse complement strand
GGGCCAGCCTGCGCTTCGCCCGGGCGGGGGAGGCTCGAGCGGGCACCAGCCCGCCCGGCAAGGTGCTGAGCGTCGAGCCGGAAACCCGGCCCTGCCCCGGCGAGGCCCAGCGCCGCTGCCTGGCCCTCGAGGACCTCACCCCCGGCGGCTGGGGCCGCTTCGCCCTCCCCGAGATCGCCGGCTTCGCCTTCGAGCCCGGCTACCGCTACACCCTGCAGGTCGCGGTCGAGGGCGGCTCCACCCCCCAGACCGCCCGGCTGCGCCTGCTCGAGGTCGTCAGCCAGAAGTGGCTGGGCCCCGTGCCCGAGGGGATCGTGCTCGAGGTCGCCCCCACCCTGGAAAACTGCCCCGGCACCGCCTCCCGCGAGTGCCTGATGATCCGCGACGTCCGGGGCGAGGCCAAGGGCCCGTGGCGCCCCTTCTCCGGCACCATCGAGGGGTTCAGCTTCGAGGAGGGCTACCTCTACCGCATCGTGGTCTCCTTCGAGCGCCAGCCCGACCCTCGAGCCGCCACGTCGCTGCGTTACCGCATGCTGCGGCTGCTGGAGAAGATGCCGGTGGTGCGGTGAGGGGTGTTGATGGTCGATGGTCGATAGCTGATAGCCAAAAGCCGAGCGCTAAGCGCGGGTCGTACGTCTTACGTCGTACGCAAGACGCAAAACGCAAAACGCTTTGTTCCCCCCCCTTAGCAAGGGGGGTCAGGGGGGATAACCCCTCCCCGCACGCGGGGAGGGATGGGGAGGGGTAACCACACGCCACACGCCACGTGCTTACCGCTGACGGTTGAAAGCTCTCAGCTCCCTCTTCCCCGTATACTTCGCTCATGTTGGCTAAGCGCATCATCCCCTGCCTCGACGTTCACGCCGGGCGGGTGGTCAAGGGGATCAACTTCGTGAACCTGCGCGACGCGGGCGACCCGGTGGAGTCGGCGAAGGCGTATGACCGGGCGGGGGCTGACGAGCTGGTGTTTCTCGACATCACCGCCACGCACGAGGAGCGGGCCATCATGCTCGACGTCGCGGCGCAGGTGGCGGAGCAGGTGTTCATCCCCTTCACGGTGGGCGGGGGCATCAAGAGCCTCGAGGACGCCCGCAGGCTGCTGCTGGCCGGGGCCGACAAGGTCTCGGTCAACTCCTCGGCGGTCAAGCGCCCCGAACTGCTGCGCGAGCTCTCCGACCACTTCGGCAACCAGGCGGTGGTGCTCGCCATCGACGCCCGCAAGCGGGCGGACGCCCCGGGCTGGGAGGTCTACGTGGCCGGGGGCCGCACCCCCACCGGCCTCGACGCGGTGGAGTGGGCGGTGCGCGGCGCGGAACTGGGGGCGGGGGAGATCCTGCTGACCAGCATGGACAAGGACGGCACCAAGGACGGCTACGACCTCGAGCTCACCCGCGCCGTCGCGCAGGCGGTGGGGGTGCCCGTGATCGCCTCGGGCGGGGCCGGGCGGGTGGAGCACTTCGCGGACGTGCTCACCGCGGGCCAGGCCGACGCGGCGCTTGCGGCCAGCGTGTTCCACTTCGGGGAGATCGGGGTGGCGGAACTCAAGCGCTACCTCCAGGGCCGGGGCGTGCCCGTGCGGCTGGAGGTGCCGGCATGAACCTGGGCGACGTGCAATTCGACGAGCGCGGCCTGGTCCCGGTGGTCGTGCAGGACGCCCACACCGGCGAGGTGCTCACCCTGGCCTACGCCAACCGCGAGGCCCTGGCCCAGACCTTGCTCACCGGCTACTCCACCTTCTGGAGCCGCAGCCGC
Organism: Calidithermus terrae; assembly: GCF_003574345.1. Lineage (NCBI taxonomy): Bacteria > Thermotogati > Deinococcota > Deinococci > Thermales > Thermaceae > Calidithermus > Calidithermus terrae. The sequence continues at coordinate 38,470 of NZ_QXDL01000010.1, read as the reverse complement.
GAGGAGCTGTGGGTCAAGGGCGCGACCTCGGGCAACCGGCAGAAGGTGCTCGAGGTCGTCCTCGACTGCGACCACGACGCGGTGCTCTACCGCGTCGAGCCCCAGGGCCCCGCCTGCCACACCGGCGCGCGGAGCTGCTTCCACAACCCGGTGCCGGGCGCTCAGGCCGAAGGACCGGGCGAGCGGGTCCCGCCGCTGGGGGAGGTGCTCGAGACCGTCTACCGCACCATCCAGCAGCGCCTGCGCGACCTCCCCGAGGGCTCCTACGTCGCCAAGATGCACCAGGCCGGCCTCGACCGCGTCCTCAAGAAGGTCGGGGAAGAGGCCGGGGAGGTCATCATCGCCGCGAAGAACGCCGACGCCGGGGAGCTGAGCTGGGAGGCCTCCGACCTGCTGTTTCACCTCCTGTTCACCCTGGCCGAGCTCGGCCTCTCGCCCGACGACCTCGCCCGCGTGCTCTGGGAGCGCCACGCCAAGCGGGCGGCGGGTATTCCGCCGGCCTGAGCGCGGGGAAGGGCTCGAGGAACCCCATCCCCGCCCGCTGGCTGCTGCGTTGGAAACGCTACCGCGCCCGCCCCGCCGCCCGGCTTTGGTAGGCTCTGGGCATGGACATTGACATGGACATCGAACGCCTGATGGTGCTCGAGGTCGCCCGCGTCACCGAGCAGGCCGCGCTCGCGGCGAGCCGCCTGGCCGGGATGGGCGACAAGGAGGCGGTGGACGGGGCCGGGACCGAGGCCATGCGCCAGGTGCTGGGCGAGCTACCCATCTCCGGCACGGTGGTCATCGGGGAAGGGGAGATGGACGAGGCCCCCATGCTCTACATCGGGGAGAAGCTGGGCAAGGGCGGCCCCGAGGTGGACATCGCCGTAGACCCGGTCGAGGGCACCAACATCACCGCCAAGGGCCTCCCCAACGCCATCACCGTCATCGCCATCAGCGAGAAGGGCGGCCTGCTCCACGCCCCCGACATGTACATGGAGAAGCTGGTGGTGGGGCCGCCCGCCGCGGGCAAGGTCAACCTCGACTACCCCGTGGAGGCCAACCTGCGCATTGTGGCCGACTCGCTGCAGCGCAAGGTCGAGGACTTGGTGGTCGTGGTGCTCGACCGCCCGCGCCACGAGAAGCTCATCCGCGAGATCCGCCAGGCCGGGGCCCGGGTCAAGCTCATCACCGACGGGGACGTGGTGGCCGCCGTGGCGGTGGCCGTGCGCGGCACCGGGGTCCACGCCATGATGGGCAGCGGCGGCGCCCCCGAGGGCGTGCTGGCCGCCGCCGCGCTCAAGTGCATGGGCGGGGAGATCCAAGGCCGCTTCCTGCCCTCCAACGACGCCGAGCTCGAGCGCCTGAAGAGCATGGGCGGCGACCCCAAGAAGATCTACCGCACCAACGACCTCGCCCCCGGCCGCCAGATGGTCTTCGCCGCCACCGGCATCACCCACGGCGAGCTGCTCGAGGGCGTGCGCTACTTCGGCGGCGGCGCCCGCACCCACTCCATCGTGATGGGCTACGCCACGCGGGTCGTACGCTTCATCGACAGCATCCACCTGCTCGAGAGCGGGGCGAGGGTGAACATCCGGGTCTGACTTTGCCATGATTCTGCGTTGCGGCAGGACCAGTAAATATCGCACTCTTCACAGACGTTGCCTCCCATCCGGGAGGCAACTGCGCTGTGCAGGACAATGTAATCAAGTTGTGATACCGACTTCACAAAGATACGCTTCAAATCCGTCAGAGGTACATCTTTGTGAAGCCCAGGGCCCTCCCTTCGGTCGGGGTGGATCGTCTGCCGATGGGAGACGATCCACCCAAACCGGGTATGAATGGCTCAGTAATTGTGAAGAGCGCTCTAGCTTGGCGGAAGGTGTTGTGGATGCTGCCAGCGGCTCATGATGGAGGAGGTTATGTTCGCTTGTCCGTGCTGTAGCTACCTAACCCTCAGCAGCGCCCCTCCAGGAACGTTCGAAATTTGCCCAGTATGTTACTGGGAGGATGATAATGTACAGTTCAACGATCCTGACTATGCCGGTGGTGCAAATGCCGTGAGCCTTAACGAGGCGCGAGCGAATTTCAAGAACTTCGGTGCAATCTCGCGGGAGTTTATAACAAGGACCAGGCCACCAAAGCTTGAGGAGTTCCCGCCCGTTTAGGGCTCGAGGGTCATTGAGCCTGGCACTGCAAAAGCTAAAGCACTCTTCATACCCAATTCGGTTAGTTCGTTACCGAACGGCGGCGGACTAACCGGCCGAAGTTATATGAACCCCACCCAAAGCGTTCCGCTAAGCGCAAGCAAAGCTCATCTGTTACGACCGCTTCGAGTCGCAGCGCCTCGGGCGAGGGCCCCAAAAATAAGAACAGATCAAGCAGATTTCTTATAAGACCGGCTTCACAAAGAAGCGCTTCAAATCCGTCAGAGGTACATCTTTGTGAAGCCCAGAGCACTCCCTTTGGTCGAGGTGGATAGCCTCCCATCGGGAGACTATCCATCCAAACCGGGTATAAGACGGGGCAGGCCTGCCCTGCGTTTTTGCTCGAGGTAACGCCGGTATAACGCCCGAAGGCGTAAGCTCGAAGACGGTCAACCCCCGTGCGGAGCGTGGATCTCGAGGGGATTGAATGGCGGCACGTCTGATCCAAAACCCCGTCGCCCCCGCCGGGTTTTCCGGCTGGCTGGGCCGGCTGAGGCCGGTGGCCGCCAAGCGGGTGGGGCTGGCCCTGGGCCTGTGGGGGGAGGCCGGGATCGGCAAGACCTGGACGGCCCGGCGCTTGCTGAGTGAGACGGCTTGCAAGGGCTTCAGCTTCCACGCCACCGCGCCGCTGACGGAGCTGGCCGGGCTGATCTCGGCCCTTCCTAGGCCTAGCAGGCTTCCCCTGTGGGCCCAGCGGGTGCTCGAGCGCCTAGCCAGGGGCGAGTTTGCCGAAGTTTCCCAGGTCGCCGATGCCCTGGGAGCCTTGCTGGCGGTGCTGGCTCCGGTGATCGTGCACCTGGAGGACCTGCACGAGGCCGGGGCGGAGCGGCTGGAACTGGTCGGGGCGCTGGCCCGGCAGGCAGGCCGTACCAGGGGCGTGGCCCTCCTGGTCACGAGCCGGGTGCAGCCGCCCCAACCCTTCGAGGCCGTGCGCTTAGAGCCTCTGGATCCGGAAACCTCGAGGGCGCTGCTCGAAAACGAAGTGGGGGCCTCGCTGCCGGAGGAGGCTACGCGCTGGATTCACTCCCGGGCGAAGGGAAACCCGCTGTTCACCCTGGAATACCTGCGCTATCTGGCCCGGCAGGGTTTTCTCTGGAATGACCACACCCGCTGGCACTGGCGCACCCCGGCCCCGGACCTGATCCCCCTCACGGTAGAAGCCCTGCTCGAGCGGCAGATCCTGGAGGTTTCGGGCTCGGCAGCGGTTCGCAAAGCCTTCGAAGCGAGGGCCATCCTGCCCCCGGAAGCCTCCGAAGAGCTGTGGGCCGGAGTGGCCGGGCTCGAGGCGGCCGAGTTCGAGGAGGCCAGAGCCCGGCTGCTGGAGTGGGGAATCCTGCGGGGTTCCGACTTCGCCCACCCGCTCTTTCGCGAGGTTCGGCTCAAGACCCTGCGCCCGGAGCGCAAGCAGGCCCTGGCGCGAAGAGCCCTGGAGGCTTTGGCGAACGACCCCGAAGCGGCGGCAGGGTTCGTGGAGGAGGCCGGGCTCGGGCCGGAGCAGGCCAGAGAGCACCTCTTGCGGGCGGCCCAGAGCGCAAGGGGCCGGGGAAACGAGGTTCAGGCCGCGCGCTTCGTGGCTCGGGCGGCGGAATATGCCGAGGGAGAAGAGCGCGGGAGGCTGGCGCTCGAGGCCGCTCGAATTCTGCGCAACATCGACCTGCCCGAGGCCACCCGGCTGGCCGAACTGGCGGTGCAAGCTCGGCCCGGTGATTCCGAGGCTGTTTACCTGCTGGCGGAGATGGTCGCGCGTACAGGGCGTGCAGACGACGTGGACCGGGTGCTGCAACGCCTGCCGGACGGGGAGCGAAGCGGGGTGGCTTGGGCGCGTCGCCTGTTCGGGCTGCGCTTTGAGCTGAGCGACTACAAGGGGGCGCTGGAGTTATGGCACGACCATCCCGAGATCCAGACTGACGATCCCGATTTTGCCCACCGCCTGGCCTCGGTCTTGGTGAAGCTGGGCAGGGGTGAAGAGGCTCAGGCAGTGATCTCGCCAGCCCTGGACCGGTCCGACTTGAGCGATTCCCAACGGGTCGGCCTGCTCCACCTGTGCGCGATCGTGCGCAGGTTTCAGGGCGATTACGCCGGCTCGGCGGCCCTGTACGACGAGGTGATCGCCCGCGAGCGAGCCTCGAGGCAACCGCGCCGGCTGGCGACTTACCTGTACAACCGCTCCATCGCCTTGCGTCGCCTGGGACGCTACCAGGAAGCCATGGCCGACCTCGAGGAGGCTATGCGCGCCTATAGCGAACTCGGCGAGGGCCTGCCCTACGCCCAGGCCCAGGTCGCCCTGGGCAAGGTCCTGGCCCTTCTGGGTGAGTACGAGCGGGCGGAGGAGATGCTGCTGGAGAGCCTGGCGGTCCTCGAGCGCACCGAGGCTAAGGATTTCCTGATCTTCTGCGAGGGCAACCTGAGCCTCTTGTACCGCGAGTGGGGGACCCCCCACGGGGGCATCTTGGCCCTCAAGTACGCCCATGCGGCGCTCCGGCACGCCCGATCCTTGAACAACCCCATGGCTACAGGCAACGGGCTGTATTACGCGGCCCTGGCCGAGGCGGCCTATGGCAACCCGTCCTACGCGCTCGAGCTGGCCCAGGAGGGCCTCGGACTGGCGGAGCGTACCGGGCAGCTTGGGGCAGTCTGTGACGCCCAATTGGCTCGGGCTACGGCCCTGGAGGCCCTGGGGCGCCGTGACGAGGCGATCTCGGTTTTCGGCGAGGCTGAGAGGCTGGCGAATCGCTATGAGCTGACCTTCGAGGCCAACATGCTCGGCCTCGAGCTCGACCGCCTCAACGGCAACCTGGAGAGCGCCCGGACGCGGCTGGAGTGGTTCAGGAAGCACGGCCTGATGAACGGGGTCAACCTCGCGGTGCGCTACTTCCCCCGGCTCGGTGCCGGTCAGACCGATCCGGTCAAGCCTGTTCCCCAGACCCTCCCCCGGCTGGAAGTCTTAGGCTCCATGCGGCTCAACCAGTCGGCGGTCCGTGGGCACAAAAGGAGGGAACTCCTGGCACTGCTGGCAGAAGCCCGCATCGCCGGGCGCTCGGAGGTGAGCACCCTCGAGCTGCTCGAGGCCCTCTACCCCGGCCTGCCGGAAGCCGAGGCCGCCAACCTGCTCAAACAGGCGGTATTCCAGGCCAGAGTCCACCTTGGCCAGGGGGTGATCGCCACCGCCCCGGGCGGCTACGTCCTAGGTTCGCTGGAGACCGATGCCGAGCTGTTCCTCAAAACCGGCGACACCCGGCTGTGGCGCGGGGGTTTTCTCGAGGACGCCTCGGGCGATCGTGACGAGGCCGTGCGCGGGGCCCTGTACCAGGTGCTGGCGGGCCGGGTCCGAAGCTTGCTCGAGCCCGATCCTCGCGAAGCCGTGCGCTTGGGGCGGATTCTGCTCTCTGCCGAGCCCTACGACCCCGAAATCCTGGCCCTCACCCTGCGGGCCCTGCGCCAGGAAGGCAACCGCCCGGGGCTCTCGAGGCTCTATCGGGAGGCCAGGGAACGGATGAAAGAGGTGGGCGAGGCGCTGCCCGAAGACTGGCAGGGGTTTCTCGAGAATCACCCTGCCTGATGGGCTTCTTGCAGAAGTCGCCGATAGCTGCCTCAGGCTTAGTAAGGACGTGGGCAAGGTCATATACCCGAAAAAAACCTCCCAGGAACTAACCGACAAATAACCGAGCCTCCTCCACCCTGTAGGGCAGAGGAGGTTCGAATGCGTGGAAATCATCGGCGTTGCTTACCGGCTGTGCCCGCGTTGCTTCCGGGCGGTCCCGGCGGCCTCGGGGGAGAGGTACTGCCCCAACGACGGCACCCGGCTCCTGGAGACCTGTCCCCGTTGCCAGACCCCCATCCCCTCGCCGTACGCGCGCTTCTGCGTGGTGTGCGGGCAGGGGTTCGGTTTGGTGACAAGCAAGGGAGGTAAAGCGTGAAAAAGCGTTGGCTGGCAGCGATCGCGTTGATGCTGTCCCTGCTCCTGACCGCGGGAAGCTGTGGCACCCAGGGGCCACCTCAGGGCGGGGTTTGGGATAGCAGCCAGTGGGACTCGGCAACCTGGCAGTAGGGAGGTGTGTATGAATGGCAGCAGCCTCAAGCATTTCTTCGCCGGTGTCTTCGTGGTGGCCTCGGGGCTCTGGGTGCTGGCGGTCACGATTCCAAACGCGTTCACCCCAGGCACCCCCATCAAGTCGGCGGAGGTGAACGCGAACTTTAGCGCACTCAAGAATGCGATAGACCCATTACAGGCCTTCACGGCGAAACTTTCCACCACCCCCTGCGCGAGCGGGCAGGCCATGGGCGCAGTGGGCGCAGATGGCACCCCCAACTGCGTGGCAGTGAGCGGCGGAGCCGGGCTGGTCAAGGTCGAGCACGACACCAGCCTGGCCGGAGAGGGCACCCCCGGCACCCCTCTGGGGGTGGCAGTGCCCCTGGCGCTGGAAAAAACCGGCAGCAAGGTGCTCGACCTGGCTGGCGGCGGGGTGGGCATCCCGGGCGCCACCCTGCGGGTCAGGAACACCAACCCCAGCGGCGGGATCGGGGCCGAGATCACCTCGCTGGGCGGCGACGCGGCTTTGGTCCTGCAGAAGCCGTCGGCGGGCGGGCAACTGCTCAAGGCCTTCGGATCCAACGGGGGCGAGGACGAGTTCCGGCTCGACGACAACGGCACCGTGACCTTGCGTAAGCCCAACAACACCCCCAACATCACCCTGGACAACTCCGACGGGAGCATCCGCGCTGAGGGCAAGATCACTGCCAGCGGCGGATTGTTCAGCCAGAGCGGCAGCATCGAAGGCATTTTCGGCTTTAGCACCGCGGCGAATAAGGCGGCGGTGCTGGGCCGGCACGATGGCCCCTCTCTCGGGGTGGGTGTGTTCGGCTATAGCGAGAGTGACCACGGCGTGGGTGGCCGGTCGGACACCGCCGGCAAAGCCGGAGTGTCGGGGTATCACGGCGGGAGCGGCTCCGGCGTGGAGGGGATCTCAGTCGATAGTAACGGGGGGTACTTCAAGAGCCTGAATAGCAGTGCCGTGTGGGCCACTAACAACTCCAACGCCTGCACCTTGTGCGTCAGCCAGAGTGGAAGCGGCGACGTCATCCGGGCCTGGGGGAGAGAATCGATCTTTCCCAAGTTCTGGGTGGACACCGACGGCAACGTGAACACGGTGGCGCAGTACTACGGCAAGGGCTACAACAACAACAGCGACAGGGGCGCCAAGACCAACTTTACCAACGTCGACCCGCTGAAAATCCTCGAGCAGCTCTCGCGTGTGCCCATCCAGACCTGGAACTACAAGACCGACCCGGCCAGCGTGCGCCACATCGGCCCTATGGCCCAGGACTTCAAAGCTGCGTTCGGCCTGAACGGCAAGGACGACAGGCACATCTCGAGCATCGACGCGCAGGGGGTGGCCCTGGCGGCGGTTCAAGGGCTCTACGAGCTGAACCGGCGGCTAAAGAGCGAAAACAAGGCCCTGCAGGACCGGCTGGCCGCCCTCGAGAAAGAGCTTTCGAGACTGAAAGAGCTCGAGCAGCGCCTGGCCGCCCTGGAGGCACGGTAGCCGGAATGGGGCTCGAGCCCCATCTATTGAGGGATCGCTATGTGGCGAATTTTGATCGGATTGCTGGCGGCACTGGCCCTTTCAGCCTGCGACCTCTCGGGAGGACCCAAGGGCAGCAGCACATCGGCCTTCGTCCCTGCGGCTCAGGGGGGCACCCTCGAGGTCGCCGGGGCCAGGCTGGTCATCCCACCTGCGGCGCTCTCTCAGGACACCACGGTGACGCTGGAGGTCAAGGAGAAACCCCTCGAGCCCGCCGATAACCCTATGCGGCCCGTGGGTCCGCCGGTACGGGTGGACCTGGGCGGGGCCAGCCTGAAACAGCCGGCCAGTCTACAGGCTCCCTACACCCCCGACAGCCAGCCCGCCTATTACCTCTACCTCGAGACCAGCCCCGATCACGCCGGGGACGGGGGCCCGGCCACCTACGTGCGACCTATCCCTGGCCTATCGCTGAGCGCAATCCGCGCTCAGGGCAACCCCCTGACCCTGGACGTGCCCAGGGGCGGGTTGTATACCCCGGTTCGGGTGCAGCAGGTGCCCACCGAGGGTGGGGACAGTCCTTTGCAGGTGCCCTTCTACTGGCAGGCCGGGTATCCCTGGTGCAGCCCTACCTCGATGGCCATGCTGATCAACTACTTCAAGCCGCTGCCGGGCATCAATGGCCGCAAAGGGGCCCCCACCGGGCGGGTGGCCAACTACACCCTCACCGACATGCTGGACTGGCCCGCCGGGCAGACCGGCTGGGTAGGCGACTTCGTGAAGAACACCGGGGTGCCCCAACACCTGTGGAGCTGGCTGCGCTGGGACCCCAACCTCATGCCCAGTGCTCCCTTTACCGCCTATGCCATCCAGCTCACCACCGGCTTCTTCGGGCTGGGTCCCAAGCGCCCGCTGGTGACCACCTCCGACCGTCAATCCCACGCCTTCGTCATCGTCGGAGCCAACGGCAAGGGGGTTTATATCAACGATGGCAACGCCCGTTGGAACGGAACTCATCCCTTCATGAGCTGGCAGCAGTTCAAGGACTGGACCTGTAAGCTCAAAGACCCTAATGACCCCTCCAAGGGCTGCTCGTCGGAGCCCAACGAGGAACTGGGCACGCTGGTGATCTACGGCGAGCCCCGCCCCGAGGCCGAGCGCCGGGGTTCCATCGAGTTGGCCCCCTCCTCGCTCAGCTTCCTGGACCCCCGCCACCCCTCCGACCGGTCCAAGAACCTCTCCAACGGCGCGTGGGACGGCCGTTACCTAGGTGGTTTCCTCTTCGACGACGCCCAGGGCTTCGGCTACATCCCCTATGATGCCGAGTCGGGCCATGCCATCCCCAGCAGCGCCAACCCCCTCCTGGGCTTCAACGTGGTCAACCTCACCGGGGCCTCGCTGGAGTACGAAGTGCTGGTGCACCTGCATGCCGGTGGTTTGCCCAGCACCACCCGCCGCACCCTCACGGTGGGGGCCTACAACCTGATCTCCACCACCCCCTACGACGGGCTGTTCAGCCTCGAGGAACTGGCCGGTCACAAGATCAGCAGCCTGACCCCCGCCTTCGTAGAGATCGAGTTGCGGCAGGACGGGGTGGTACAGGACGTGAAGGAGATTCACTTCAAGGCTACCCCACCCACGCTGATTCCCCAGGCGATCATCACCCAGCCCGCGCCGAGCGCGACGGTGTACCGGGGCGTTCCGGTGCAGCTTTCCGGCTTCGCCAGGGAAGGCACCCCCAGCCTGGACCTACCCTGCGAGCGCCTTTCCTGGCGCAGCAGCGCGTCCGGCGACTACCCGGGTCCGGGGTGCAGCACTTCCCTGACCTTCACCAGCAACGGCCCCCGCACCCTGACCCTGCGGGCCATAGGACGGCAGGGAGCCATCGCCGAGGCCAGCGTGAACGTGAACGTGCTGGACCCGCCCCCCAACTTGCCCCCGGTCATTGACGAGATGCACATTAAGGACGCCGGCGGCAACGAGATCGGCGACGGGCAGCGGGTGGAGACCATGAAGCCCCTCAACCTCTCCGTGGCAGCCCACGACCCTGAGGGAGACCCCCTCACCTATGCCTGGTCGGCCTGCAAGCCGGAGTGGACGCCGCTCGAGTGCGCCGGTCTGGGCGATCTTCCCACCGACCCCGACGGAACTTCCAGCTTCGATCCCCTGCAGCGTGGATTTGGCACCTGGACTTTCTACCTTTCTGCCAGGGATGGTCATTCTGCTACCTCCCGCACGCGTACCATCACCATTGCCCAGGTCATCAAATGAAGACCCGTCACCGGGCTTGCTGCGGTTGACCTCCGGCTGTGTGAAGTAATGCCAGATTCGGTTAGTTCGGCGCCGGATGGCGGCGAACTAACCCGACTGAAGGGAGTGCTCTAGGGTCCAAAAAGATAGCCTCTGGGGGTCTTTGGTTTGGATGATTATCTTTTTGAATCCGGTATAAAGCATCCCCCCGGCCTAGGCCGGGGGATGCTTTATACCGGTTCACTCAGAAGCCGACGTTGACGCCGAAGGACCCGCTGATGCCGAAGCCCGTGCTGTTGCCGAAGAACACCATGGGGTGGGCCTCGACGAAGAAGGCGATGCCCGGCAGGCCCAGGTTGAGCCAGGTGCCCAGCACGCCGCGCAGGCCGAGGTTGCCGCTGCCCAGCGCCGAGAGGGTGTTGCCGTTGCCGTAGAACACGCCGGCCCCGGCGTAGAGGTCGGTGAGGGGGATCTTGGCGAGCAGGTCGGCCCCGCCGCCCAACACCAACGCCCCGCCCGCGCCCACGGGGCCGCCGGAGGCGTAGATGCGGCCGTCGAGCAGGAAGGGCACTAAGCCCAGCCGGACGCCCGCGCTCAGGCCGAAGGGGCCGCCCACGCTGGCCTGGAGGCTCTGGGCGAAGGCGGGGGTTAGCAGAAGGACCAACAGCACGAGGAGTTTTTTCACGTGTTACCTCCTGTGTCAGAGTATATCGGCCGCCGCGGGCCCGGACCTGCGGTCTGGCCTTCAGGCATCTTCAACCTTTCCCCTGATGTGCCGCTGAATCTCGCCCAGCGCGGCGGAGCGCTCGAGCACCACCGCCTGGGGCTGTCCGGGCCGGTAGCCCACCACCACGTGCGTCACGCCGAGCAGGCCCAGCGCGGTCAGGAAGGCCTCCTTGAGGAGGAAGCCCTCGAGCCGCCCCACCCGCATGCCCTGCGCGGCCGGGCTGAGGCGGAGGAAGGCCTCGGCCTCCTCCTGCGAGAGCCAGACGGGCACCAGCTTGCGGCCCAGCGCCTCCATCACCAGGTGCTCGCCGGGGGCGGCGGGGTCCTCGAGGACGTGCCAGGGGGTCCGTAGAACGGGTTCCATGGGGCTTTAACCGGCGACGGGCTCGAGCAGCAGCTCCGCGATCTGCACCGCGTTGAGCGCGGCCCCCTTGAGCAACTGGTCACCGGCGACGAAGAAGTCGAGGCCGTTGTCGAAGACCAGGCTCTTGCGCAGGCGCCCGACCTCGACGTCGAACTTGCCGGTGGCGGAGAGCGGCAGGGGGTAGCGCCTGTTGGCCGGGTCGTCCACCAGCTCCACGCCGGGGGCCTGGGCCAGCACCTCGCGGGCGGCCTCCGGGGTCACGGGCCGCTCGAACTCCACGGTCACGGCCTCGCTGTGCACCCGCAGGGTGGGCACGCGCACGGCCGTGCACGAGACCTTCACGCCGTAGTCGCCCATGATCTTCTGCGTCTCCCACAGCACCTTCATCTCTTCCTTGGTGTAGCCGTTGTCCTGGAAGCTGTCGATGTGGGGGATGACGTTGAAGGGCAGGGGGTGGGCGAAGGTCCGGTTGACGACGGGGCGCTCCTCGAGCCAGGCCCGGGTGCCCTCGAGCAGCTCCTCCATCCCGCTGGCCCCCGCGCCCGAGCTCGACTGGTAGGTGCTCACGATCACCCGCTTGGCCTTGAAGGCCTTGTGCAGCGGGTAGAGCCCCATCAGCAGGATGGCGGTGGTGCAGTTGGGGTTGGCGATGAGGTTCTTGTGCCCCCGCACGGCGTGGGCGTTGACCTCGGGCACGACGAGCGGCACCCAGTCCTCGTAGCGCCAGGCCGAGGAGTTGTCGATGACGATGCTCTGCTTGGCCCAGACCGGCGCGTACTGCTTGGAGAGGCTGCCGCCCGCGCTCGCGAGCACCACGTCCACGGGCAGCGGGCCTTCGGGCAGGGCCTCGACGACGTGCTCCTTGCCCCGGAACGTGACCCGCCTCCCCGCCGAGCGGGCCGAGGCGTACAGCCGCAGCTCCGTCAGCGGGAAGTTCCGCCGCTCGAGCACCCGCAACAGCTCCTGTCCGACCGCTCCCGTTGCTCCTACGATCCCGATCTTCACCCTGACCTCCTCGAAGCTAAATAAAAATCCTGCCTTGGCAGGCAGGGGACAAGCGGCGACTGGGGGGTCGCCGCTTAGGTAGTGGTGGTGCGAGCCAGGCTCACGCGAGCACCCTAGCATCCCCCAGCCCCGGCGGTCAAGGGGTGGACGGCCCGGGTTGTTGCGTTCGCGTTGCGCCGCGTCCCTATGCTCCGGATTAAGGGAAAAGTCGTGGCCCGCGCGGTGGCTTGCCCTGTTTGGGTACGGCGGCGATAATGGTTGGTTAACCAAGGTCTCATTCGGCGGGGAGTTTACAGGGCATTGAGCAGGGCCTCTTGAGGGAGGGGTGTGGCATGAGGGGGAGCGGTCGGATTGCGGCGGTCGGATTGCTGTTGGTGGCGCTGGGGGCGTGCTCGAGCAACCTCGAGCCCAAGGCCGAGATCGACGAGCCGGGCTTCAAGGAGACGGCCGAAGGGTACGAATTCGCCGACGACGCCCGTGGGGCTGCGGCGCAGCCCACGGCCACCCTGCCCAGCAACGGGCTGGTCGGGGAGTACTTCGACAACAAGGACTTCACCGGGCCGGTGGTTCGGCGCGTGGACCCCGAGATCAACTTCACCTGGAACTCCCTCGCGCCGATGCCCTCGATGGGCACCGACACCTTCTCGGTGCGCTGGACCGGCGAGGTCGAGCCCCGCTACAGCGAGCAGTACACCTTCTACACCGTCTCCGACGACGGGGCGCGGCTGTGGGTCAACGGCCAGCTCCTCATCGACAGCTGGGCCAACCACGGCGCCAAGGAGGACGCCGGCACCATCACGCTGCAGGCCGGCAAGCGCTACACCGTCAAGATGGAGTTCTACGACAACACCGGTAAGGCCGTAGCCAAGCTGCGCTGGTCGAGCGCGCGGCAGGCCAAGGAGGTCGTCCCCAGCTCGCGGTTGTTCCCCACCGGCCCGCTGATCCCCCTGCCCGCCGACCCCTCCGGCCTCACCGCCACCGTGACGAGCGGCCAGCGTGTGGACCTGCGCTGGGGCGTCTCGGCCAACGCCAGCCAGTACGAGCTCGAGCGCAAGGCGGGCGACGGCAGCTTCGCCCCCCTCGCCCGGCTCGGCGGCACGAGCTACGCCGACGTCAGCGTCAGCGGCAACACCACCTACACCTACCGCGTGCGGGCCACCAACGAGATCGGCGAGAGCTCGTGGGTGGTCTCCAACAGCGTGACGACGCCGCCGGTGGGCAACTCGAGGGCTCACCTCGAGGGAAGGTTCGGGCCGGTCCAGCCCTGGCCGCTGGTCGCCACCCACGCCGCGCTGCTGCCCGACGGCAGGGTGATCTCCTGGTACAGCTACGACGCCGTCGGCGACTACCGCGACATCAAGGACCCCCAGGCCTACTTCCACAACTCCACCCTGGTTGACCTGTGGGACCCCGCCGCCAACACCCACGAGCGGGTGGACAACCCCACCACCGACCTCTTCTGCGCCGCGTGGGTGGTCCTGAGCGACGGGCGCCTCTTCGTGGCGGGCGGCAACGAGGGCTCGCCCAACGGCAGCCCCGAGACCAACGTCTTCTACCCCCAGACCAAGGCCTGGAGCCCGGGCCCGGTCATGGCCGGCGGCCGCTGGTACCCCACCACCATCCTGCTGCCCAACAAGGAGGTCCTCATCATCGGCGGGACCGACCAGAGCGGCGCGGAGAACGGCCTGGCCGAGGTCTACCAGACCAACGGCACCCTGCGCGCGCTCACCGGCGCCCGCACCGAGACCTGGGACTTCACCCACTGGTACCCCTGGATGCACGTCGCCCCCAACGGCCTGGTGTTCTACTCCGGGGCTTCCCCGCGCATGGGCTACCTCAACCCGGCGGGCACGGGGAGCTGGACCTTGCAGTTCTCGAGGGGCGACCCCACGCGCACCTACGGCACCTCGGTGATGTACCAGCCCGGCAAGATCCTCGTCGCCGGCGGGGGCGGCACCAACGCCACCACCAAGCTCATCGACCTGCTCACCCTCAACGCCTACGGCGAGCCCGCCGTGACTGTGGGGCCCCCCATGGCCTACGGGCGCACCCACCTCAACGCCACCCTCCTGGCCGACGGGCGGGTCTTCGTCAACGGCGGCAACGACGGCACCAACTTCGACGACTCGAGCTCGGTCTACCGCAGCGAGATCTGGGACCCCGAGGCCAACGCCTGGACGTTGGGCGCGACCGCCCAGGTGCCGCGCAACTACCACTCCACGGCGCTGCTGCTGCCCGACGGCACCGTCTGGACCGCCGGCGGGGGCGGCTGCGGCTCCGACTGCACGGTCAACCGGCTCAACTACGAGATCTACTACCCGCCCTACCTCTTCAAGAAGGACGGCTCGGGCAACTACGCGCCCCGCCCCACCCTGACCTCCGCGCCCGCGGGGCTGGCTTATGGGCAGGGCTTCAGCCTGGGCACCCCGCAGGCGGCCTCCATCCAGAAGGTGACCCTCGTCGCGCTCGGCGCCGCGACCCACGCCTTCAACATGAACCAGCGCTTCCTCGAGCTCCCCATCACGGCCCGGGGCGCCAGCACGCTCCAGGCCACCGCGCCCGCCAGCCCCAACCTGGCCCCGCCCGGCTTCTACCTCCTCTTCATCCTCGACGCCGACGGCGTGCCCTCGGTGGCGAAGGTCGTCAACCTTCAGTAACCGCCTGAACCGCTCCAACCCCTGAGCTCGCTCAGGGGTTGAGCCTTTCCTGAACCCAGCCCCGGGAAGCGCGGTGGCGTAATACCAGATTCGGTCAGTTCGTCCCCATTCGGGGACGAACTGACCCGACCGAAGGGATACGCTTTCTTCGCCGGCCGTCAGGGAGGGGTGTGCTCTAGGATTCAAAAAGATAGCCTCTGAAGGTCTTTGGTTTGGGTGATTATCTTTTTGAATCCGGTATAAGATTGTCTGTAAGCTTTCGAGGGTCGCCGCAGGGTAGGCTGTTCAGGTGCGGCTCAGCTTTTTCGGGCAGGATTTACCCTCGATGCCGCTTCACCTGAGCTTGGGAGGACAATGAATCCGGGGAAAATGATCCTGCTGGGGCTCGCTGTCGTGCTGGCCGCCTGTGCCGGGCCCGACCCCGCGCCCGCCAAGCCCGCCGTCCTCGAGGCCATAACCCTCTCCGAGCGCCAGGTTCGCCTGAGCTGGCCGGCCGCGGCCCACGCCCGCGCCTACGAGATCGAGCGCAGCACGGCGGGGGGCGCGTACGAACCGCTCGCGCAGGGCGCCGCCACCGCCTACGTAGACTCCACCGTGGCCGCCGACCAGCGCTACAGCTACCGGGTGCGCGCGCTCAACTGGGGCGGCGCGAGCGGCTGGGCCGAGTCGGGGGCGGTGATCACCCCGCCCAAGCCCACGCCGAGGGCCCACCTCGAGGGCGTGTTCGGCACGGCGCGGAGCTGGCCCCTGGTGGCGACGCACGCCGTGCTCCTGCCCGACGGCACGCTGATGTCGTGGTACAGCCAGGACGCCATCGGCAACCACCGCGACAACACCGACCCGATCTACCACACCGGCACCCGGGTGGACCTGTGGAACCCCCGCACGCTCGAGCACCGCCCTGCCAACAACAGCACCACCGACCTGCTGTGCGTAGGGCACGTGGTGCTCAGCGACGGGCGGCTCTTCGCGGCGGGCGGCAACCTGGGGGGCACCAACGGCAGCGACCACACCAACTACTACGACCCCGCCCGCGGCGCCTGGGCCCGCGGCCCCGACATGGCCGCCGGGCGCTGGTACCCCACCCTCACCCTCCTGCCCAACGAGGAGGTCCTCATCACCGGCGGCAGCGACGCCCAGGGCAAGGACAACCCCGCCCCCGAGGTGCTCCAGCGCGACGGCACGCTGCGCCTGTTGAGCAACGCCCGCACCGACACCTGGGACCTCAACCACTGGTACCCCTGGATGTTCGTCACCCCGACGGGGCGGGTGTTCCACGCGGGCTCGAGCAACCGCCTGCGCTTCCTCGAGCCCGCCGGCCAGGGGGCCTGGGGCGAGGGCTACCCCCGCGACGGCAAGAACCGCTGGTACGGCAGCGCCGTCATGTACCAGGCGGGCAAGATCCTGGTGATCGGCGGGGGAGGGCCGGACGCCACCACCACCCTCCTGGACGTCAGCGCGGACGGCGAACCCGGGGTGCGCCCCGGCCCCTCGATGCGCTTCGGCCGCACCCACTTCGACGCCACCCTCCTGGCCGACGGGCGGGTCTTCGTCAACGGCGGCAACGACGGCGAGAAGTTCAGCGACGAGGCCACCGTTTACGACAGCGAGATCTGGGACCCCCAGAGCAACGCCTGGGCGCCGGGGGCCAGGGCCAGCGTGCCGCGCAACTACCACTCCACGGCGCTGCTGCTGCCCGACGGCACCGTCTGGACCGCAGGCGGGGGAGGCTGCGGCGAGGACTGCGGCGTCAACCACCCCAACTACGAGATCTACTACCCGCCCTACCTCTTCGAGCCCGACGGCTCCGGCCGCTATGCCCGCCGCCCCAGCCTCACGGGCGCGCCCCGCACCCTGGGCTACGGCCAGCGCTTCACCCTCCAGTCCCCCGACGCCCCCTCGATCGCCTCGGTCAGCCTCGTCGCCCTGGGGGCCGCCACCCACGGCTTCAACATGAACCAGCGCTTCATGAAGCTGACCCTCGAGGGCAAGGGGAGCGCTACCCTCGAGGTCCGGGCCCCCGCCAGCCCCAACCTGGCCCCGCCCGGCTTCTACCTCCTCTTCATCCTCGACGGGCGGGGCGTGCCCTCGGTGGGGGAGATCGTGCGGCTCGAGTAGCCCCGGTGGCCCGTGGGGAGAGGGCGGGCACGAGACCCGCCCCTACGGCCCCATCTCCGCTTCAGACCTTCGCGCGGGTCAGGCGCTCGAGCCGCTGTGCCAGCGCCGCGAAGTCGGCGGGGTCGTCGAGCACGACCACGTCGCCCTCCACCGCCACCGAGAAGCCCTGGTCGCAGTGCGAGAGGCAGGCGACAACTCCACCTCGAGGCCCCTCCCCGCCCCGCCGAAGTAGCCGATGCCGAAGCGCTCCTCCAGCAGCTTCACCCAGGCGTTGAAGCTCTCCTCCGAGCCGGTTCTGGCGTGGCAGCCGGTGCAGATCTCCAGGCGCATCGTCAGGGCTTGCTGAAGAGGTCGGGGCTGAGGGCCGGGTTGATCTGGTAGTCCTTGTACACGAGGTCGGCGTAGGGGAAGCCCTCGCGGAACTCGGTGGCCTTCACGGGCACGGTGATTCCGCCCACCACCTCGGTCTTGTCGAAGGTGATGGTGCTCTGCTTAGGCGTGAAGTAGCCGGCGACGGTGCCGTCGTCGAAGAACATGAAGCCCTGGCTCACGCCCTTGGTCTTGGTGAGCACCTGGTGGTAGCGCTTGCCCTTGTACGTCACGTTCATCACGTAGCTGGCCTCGTCGCGCTCCTTGCCGAAGCGCAGCCCCGGCCACTCGTTGAAGAGGATGTCCCACATGAAGTTGCCCGGCTGGGTGCTGTAAATGCCCTCCTGCACCTGCTCGCCGCGCTTGGTGAACGAGCGCTCCTTGCTGTTGACCCGCACCGCCCCGTCGATCTCGAGCCGGCTGCGCAGGTTGACGAAGTCGAGGTAGACCTTGATGACGTTGGTCTTGTCGGTGAAGGGAGGCTTGTACTCGAGCGTGTAGCTCAGCGTCTTGAGGTTTCTGAGCGCGTCGCCGCCGTTGGCCTTGAGGCCGAGCTCGAGCCAGTAGGCGGGGTCTTTGTTCACGTTGTCCTGCGCCAGGCCCAGCAGGGCCACGAGCGCCAGAGCGAGCGGTAGGAGCCGTTTCATCTCGAGGATTCTCCCACAACCGCCACGGGTGCGGGTGAGCGGAAAGCGGTAAGCGACAAGCCATAAGCCGTCAGCGAAAGGCCCGCGGCTTGTGGTAACCCCACCCCTTCCCTCCCCGCGCGCGGGGAGGGTTTATCCCCCCAGCCCCCCTTGCTAAGGGGGGAACAAGGCGTCTTGCGTACGACGTAGGACGTACGACCCAGGAGTACGACCCGCGTCCGGCGTTCGGCTATCGACCATCGACTATCGACGTCTTCCAGCGTTCAGCTATCGGCTATCAGCTATCGGCGTTCGACGTACGACCCGCGCCCGGCCCTTCAGCGCAGCCGCTCGAGCAGGTACTGCGCCAGGTCCTTGACGTGGACCCGCTCCTGCATCATGGTGTCGCGGTCGCGCACGGTCACGGTGTCCTGCAGCGTGGTGCTGCCGTCCTGGCTCTTGCCGATGGTGTCGTAGTCCACCGTGACGCAGAAGGGGGTGCCCACCTCGTCGTGGCGGCGGTAGGCCTTGCCGATGTTGCCGGTGTCCTCGTAGAGCACCCGCCCCATGCCCAGCGCCTGCAGCCGGGCCTTGAGCTCCCTGGCGTAGGAGGTGATCTCCTCCTTGTTCTTCGCCAGGGGGATCACCGCGACCTTGATGGGGGCGAGGTGCGGCTTGAGCTTGAGCACGACGCGCTCCTCGCCGCCCTCGAGCTGCTCGCGGGTGTAGGCCTCGCTGAGCACGGCCAGCACGCCGCGGTCCACCCCGGCTGAGGGCTCGATCACGTAGGGCACGAACCAGGCCTTTGTCTCGGGGTCCTGCACGGCCAGCCTGGCGGTGGAGTCGGGGTTGTCCATCACCTTGGCCTGGATGCCCAGCTCGCCCTGGGCCTTGGTGTGCGAGCCCAGGTCGTAGTCGGAGCGGTTGGCGATGCCCTCGATCTCCTCGAAGCCCAGGGTGGGGAAGTTGTACATCAGGTCGAAGGTGCGCTTGGAGTAGTGGGCCAGGTCCTCCTTGGGCACGTCGAGCACCTGGATCTGCGCGCGCGGGATGCCCTGGGCCTCCCACCACTGCAGCCTCGCCTCGAGCCACTTCTCGTGCCACTCCTCGTCGGTGCCGGGCTTGACGAAGAACTCGATCTCCATCTGCTCGAACTCGCGCACCCGGAAGATGAAGTTGCGCGGGGTGATCTCGTTGCGGAAGGCCTTGCCGATCTGGGCCACGCCGAAGGGCAGGCGGCGGGCGGTGGAGTCGAGCACGTTCTTGAAGTTGACGAAGATGCCCTGCGCGGTCTCGGGCCGCAGGTAGCCGTAGGAGTCCTCGTCGGCGACGGGCCCGATGGTGGTCTTGAACATCATGTTGAACGGGCGCGGCGGCGTCCAGTCGCCGGGGGCCCCGTCGGCGGGGTCGATCACCTTGGCCGCCTTCATGGCCTCGGCGGCCTTCTCGGGGTCGGCCATCAGCGCGGCCACCAGCGCGCTCATGTTGGAGGCGTCGGGCAGCCCCAGGGCCTGGGCCACGGCGTCGGCCACGCCGGGCTTCTGGTCCTTCAAGAGGTGGTCGAGGCGGTAGCGCTTCTTGGAGACGCGGTTATCGACGAGCGGGTCGGAGAAGGTGGCCTCGTGGCCGGAGTAGCGCAGCACCAGCCGGTGGGTGAGAATGCTGGCGTCGAGGCCCTCCATGTCGTCGCGCTCGTAGACGTTGGCTTTCCACCACGCCGCCTTGAGGTTGTTCTTGAGCTCGACCCCCAGCGGGCCGTAGTCGTAGGTGCCCTGCAGGCCCCCGTAGATGTCGGAGCCGGGGAAGATGAAGCCACGGCGCTTGCACAGGGAAACCAGTTCGTCCATCGTTTCAGCAGGCATAGAAGCTCCTTTCGGTCGCGCAGGACGCTAAAGGTCCGCTCCGGGGGTTTGGCCCGGCCACCGGGGAACAAAAAAACGTCCCCGGCAAGATGCCTGGGGACGAATAGTTGGGTCACTACTCGCGGTTCCACCCCAGTTCTCGAGGGAACCCCCTCGAGCCCTCTGAGTCGTTGCGTTGACTGCTTCCGCCGCCCTTCCCGTAGCCCCTGCCGCTGGGCTTTCACCGTCCCCAACTCGCTGTGGGCGGGTGTCCACGGTACTCCTGCGGACAACGCCCCCTCATGATGCAGCACCGGGCGCCGGGTCGTCAATTTGGCGCCGGGGGCTAGAGGCCGGGTGCTGGGGGCGGGTCGTGCGTCGTACGTCCTACGTCGTACGCCGTACGCCAAACGCAAGACGCAAAACGCGATACGCCTCGGCCCTAGACCCTCGGCCCTCGACCTCCTAGCGCAGTGCCTTGAGTGCGAGTTTGATGATCTCCTGGGTGTTGGCTTCGGGGTTTTTCTGGACGATGTCGGCTACGACGCCGCGCACTTGGCTCTCGCGGAAGCCCAGGGTGACGAGGGCGAGCTCGGCTTCCTCCACGCCGCGGTTCTGGCGGATGGGGCCGCCCTCGCCCATCAGGTGGGCGGGGACCTTGCCGCGCAGGTCGAGGGCGATGCGTTCGGCCAGCTTCTTGCCCACGCCCTGGGCGCCGGTGAGGAGGCGCAGGTCGCCCTCGGCGAGGGCTCGAGCCAGCAGGGAGGGGGTGAGGCTGGAGAGCATGTTGAGCGCCACCTTGGGGCCCACGCCCGAGACGCCCAGCAGCAGTTCGAACAGCTCGAGCGAGCGCTCGTCGGCGAAGCCGTAGAGGGAGAGGTCGTCCTCGCGCACCACCAGCTTGGTGTGCAGCACGGCCTCCTGGCCCTCGGTGAGCTCGGCCAGGGTGGAGGAGGGGCAGCCCGCCTCGAGGCCGACGCCCCCCACCAGCAGCACGGCGGTGTTGGAGGTTTTGCGCAGGACGGTGCCTTTGAGGTAGCGGATCACGGCGAACAGTTTACCGCCCGGAGAAGCGCGGGGCGCGCTTCTCGTAGAAGGCCGCCACGCCTTCCTTGTGGTCCTCGGTCAGGCCGGCGATGTCCTGCAACTCGGCCTCCACGTCGAGCATCTCCTCCAGGCTCGAGGTCGCGCTCTCGCGCAGGGCCTGCTTGATGAGGCCGAAGGTGCGGGTGGGGCCCTGGGCGAGCTCGAGCGCGAGCTTGTGCACCTCCTCGGCGAAGCTCTCGATGCCGACGACCCGGTTGACCAGGCCGAGCTCGAGGGCCTGCTCGGCGTTCAGGCGGGGGGAGAGGGCCATGAGCTCGAAGGCCTTGGCCTGCCCCACGATGCGGGGGAGGTGGTAGCTCATCCCGGCGTCGGGGATGAGGGCGATGCGGCTGAAGCCGGTGGTGAGCACCGCGTCGGAGGCGGCGATGCGCAGGTCGCAGGCCAGGGCCAGCGAGAGCCCGGCCCCGGCGGCGGCCCCGTGCACGGCGGCGATCACCGGCTTGTCGAGGGTGGCGATGCCCGCGATGGCCCCGGCGTAGTTCTTGAGGTGGGCCTTGTAGGAGATGGTCTTGCCCTCGAACTCGCGCAGGTCCTGGCCCGAGCAGAAGCCGCGCCCGGCGCCTCGGACGACCACCACGCGCACCTCGGGGTTCTCGGCGGCGTCGCGCATGGTCTGGGCGAGGCCCTGGAGCATCGCGGTGTTGAAGGCGTTGATGGCCTCGGGCCGGTTGAGGGTGAGGGTCAGGACTCCTTGGTCGAGTTCGGATAACAGCACGCTCATAGCGACTCCTCGCGGAAATTTAGCGGTCTTTGCCCATCAGCCGCCGCAGCAGGCGGACCTGACCGGCGTGGTAGAGGTCGTGGTTGGCCGCGCCGAAGGCGTGTTCGGCGAGGGTCCAGCGCCCGGACTTCTCGTCGAGCCGTCCCGGCTCGAGCCGCTCGACGGCGGCGCGCAGCTCGAGGTGGCAGGCGTGGAGGAGCTCGAGGTCGGCCTTCCAGGCCTCGGCGGTGGGCTCGGCGGGGACGGCGGGGAAGTTGGCGGGCTTGCGGGGAAAGCGGCCCCGCTCGAGCTCGCCCGTAAGGTGGCGCGTAGCCATGAACTTCCAGTAGGCGCAGTGCAGCGCGTACTCCCAGGCGCAGTGCCGCCCCTCGGCAGGGCGCCAGAGAGCCTCCTCCGGCGTGAGGCCCCGCAGCGAGCTGCGCAGGTTGGGCCCGTGCCAGGTGGGCCGGTCGTAGGCCTGCTCGAGCAGGGTCAGGAGCATCGGGATGCGCGGGTCGGCCATGCGGGCCCTTCGGGCTGCTACCTCATGCGGTCTTCGCCGAAGCGCTGGCCCTCCCACACGTCGATGAACGCGGTCCCGGCGGCCAGCCGGGCGCTGTGGGGCACCCCGGCGGGGATGTGGTAGTAGTCGCCCTTGGTGAACACCCTGCGCTCGCCGCCGATCACGAACTCCACGCGGCCCTCGAGCACCACCCCCCACTGCCCGTCGTGGGCGTGCTCGGGCACCTCGGTGTCCTCGTGCACCTGGCCGAAGCCGATCTGGCCGTTGTGCCCGGAGACCACGGGCATGTCCATCCCCGGCCAGAGGGTGACCTGCTTGAACGCCTTGAACCATTCGGGGAAAACGCTCATGTTCGCTCCTTTGAACGGAGTATAAGCGTCTGCGGGACAACTTGGGATCAGACCCTCCCATAAACTCACGCCACCGCCGCCCAAAGCCCGCCGGCGGGGTCTGCCGGCGAGCCTCCGGGGGGCGCGAAATTGGCGACGGATACGGTATAGGCTCCCGAACCCGCTTGGTTTTGGTGTACCAAGCATGATAGGATTCACCGGATTATGGCGTTGGTCGTACAGAAATACGGCGGTACCAGCGTGGGCGACCTCGACCGCATCCACAAGGTCGCGCAGCGCATCCAGCACTACCGGGAGAAGGGCCACCGCCTGGCGGTGGTGGTCTCGGCCATGGGCCGCATGACCGACGAGCTCATCGCCCTGGCTAAGCGGGTCAACGCCCGCCCGCCGCAGCGCGAGCTCGACATGCTCACCACCATCGGGGAGCAGCAGTCGGTGGCCCTGCTTTCGATGCAGCTCAACGCCATGGGCATCCCGGCGCGGGGCTTCACCCAAGGCCAGGTGGGCATCACCACCGACGGCCGCTACGGCGACGCGCGCATCCTCAAGGTCGAGCCCCGCCTGATCCAGGAGGCCCTCGAGCGCGGCGAGGTGGCGGTGATCGCGGGCTTCATGGGCGTGACCCCCGACGGCGAGCTCACCACGCTGGGGCGCGGCGGCTCCGACACCACCGCCGTCGCCATCGCGGCGGCCTTGGGCGCCCACGAGTGCGAGATCTTCACCGACACCGAGGGCGTCTACACCACCGACCCCCACCTCATCCCCGAGGCCCAGAAGCTCGCCAAGATCGGCTACGACCAGATGCTCGAGATGGCCGCGCTGGGGGCGCGGGTGCTGCACCCCCGCTCGGTCTACTACGGCAAGCGCTACGGCGTGCGCATCCACGTGCGCAGCAGCTTCTCCTACAACCCAGGAACCATCGTTACGGAGGACGGAATGGAACTCGAACGCCCGGTCACCGGGGTCGCCCTCGACGACGAGATCGCCCAGATCGGCCTGGTCGGCATCCCCGACCGTCCCGGCATCGCCAGCCGGGTCTTCGAAGCCTTAGCCCGCGCCGGGGTCGCCGTGGACATGATCATCCAGGGCGTGCCCGGCCACGACGCCTCGCGCCAGCAGATGGCCTTCACGGTCAACCACGACTTCGCCGACGACGCCATGGACGCCCTCGAGCCCGTCCTCGCCGAGATCGGCGGGGAGGCCCGCCTGCGCCGCGACGTCGCCAAGATCTCCATCGTCGGCGTGGCCCTGGCCTCCACCCCCGGCATCCCCGCCCGCATGTTCAACGCGATCTCCGGCGTCGGCGCCAACATCGAGATGATCGCCACCAGCGAGGTCAAGATCTCGGTGATCATCCCCGCCCAGTTCGCCGAGGCCGCCGTGCGGGCCGTGCACAGCGCCTTCGAGCTCGACAAGCCCGTCAGCGCCTGAGGCCCCGCGCCGCTCATGAGGGCAGGCCCCGGGCCTGCCCGTTGCCCTGCTGTGTTAGGTTATGGGGCATATGGAGAAGCACTACCTGACCTGGAGCGACATCAGCAGCCTGGTCTCCAAGCTGCTCGCGCGGCTCAACCGCGACGACTACGACGCCATCCTCTGCGTGACCCGCGGCGGCATGGTCCCCGCCTGCCTCATCAGCGAAGCCCTCGACCTGCGCAACGTGCTCACCGCCGCCGTGATGTTCTACACCGACGTGGGCGAAACCCTAGACCAGCCCGTCTTTTTGCAATTCCCCAGCGACGCGCTGCTGGTGGGCAAGCGCATCCTGGTGGTGGACGACGTGTGGGACTCGGGCAAGACCGCCGTGGCCGTGCGCGAGCGCGTGCGCCAGGCCGGGGGCAAGCCCACCCTCTGCACCCTGCACTACAAGCCCACCCACAGCCACTTCCCCGGCGACGGCCCCGACATCTGCGCCCAGGAGACCGACGGGTGGATCGTGTACCCGTGGGACCCGTCCCAGGTGTGGTCTTCGGCGTCGGCGTGAAGGGGCGGTAGCTCATAGCGGATAGCCCATAGCCGGGCGCGGGTCGTGCGTCGTACGTCCTACGTCGTACACAAAACGCAAGACGCAAGACGCAAAACGCAAGACGCAAGACGCAAAACGCAAGACGCAAGACGCAAGACGCCTCAGCCCTCGACCCTAGGCGCTGGCGGGGAGGGGGTATCCCCCCAGCCCCCCTTGCTAAGGGGGGTAGAGAGAAGGCGTTTTGCGTTTGGCGTTTAGCTATCGGCTATCAAGCTCCCCCAGGTGCGCGTGGAAGAGCGGGTTCACCACCTCCGGCTTCTCCATGTGCGGGGAGTGCCCCGTATCCGCGATGACCTCCTCGCGGAAGTAGCCGCCGCCAGCGGCGTAGCGCTCGAGCACCCGCCTCGTCTGGCCCACCATGGGCTGGGGCGGGTGTACCTCCTCGCCCGGCCAGCCGGGGACCACGCCGAGCTTGCCCAGGGTGCCCATGTTGAAGAGGCTGAAGTCGCCCACGATCTGGTCCTCGGCGCCGCGCACCCACAGGACGGGGGGCTTGGGGTCGGCGGCGAGCATCCGCTCCACCGTGTCCCCGACGTACTTGGGCGAGATGGCGTTGGCGGGCCCGAGCTTGCCGGGGGCCACGCCCGGCCAGTGGGGGGAGGGCTCGAGGTCGCCGGGGTACTTGTCGGGCCCGACCCGCTCGGAGAGCAGGCCCGAGAGCAATTCCTCCTCGCGGGGGTGGCGGAAGGGCGGCTTCCAGTAGAAGCTGTTCATGACGGTGCGGGGGGAGGCCTGGTGCTCGGTGCCGCGGTACTTTTCCCCCATCAGCCGGGCGAACTCGGGGTTGACGATGCCCCCGCCCGAGCCGGCGAAGTCGGGGGCGCAGGGGGTGCCCTGGAGGTCCTTGGTGCCCCCGAAGCCGAAGGGGGAGCCGGGGCAGAACACGCTCACGCTCAGCAGGCGCTCGGGCGCGGCGGCCATCATGGCCCAGATCACGCTGCCGCCCAGGCTGTGCCCGGCGACGTGGAACTTCTCGAGCCCCAACGTGTCCATGAGGCTCAGGAGGTCGTCCACCCAGTCCATGCAGCCGCGGGTGGCGTCGATGAGCTTGTCCTCGGTGTCGCCGTAGCCGCGCAGGTCGGGGGCGACGGCCCGGTAGCCGTCCGGCAGGGCCAGCATGGTCTCCTCCCAGTAGGTCGAGGAGGAGGCGTTGCCGTGGATCAGGAGCACCGGGGTGCCGTCGGCGGGGCCGCTCAGCAGGACGTGCTGCCGGAGCCGGGGGGTCTGGACCGTGCGGGACTCGATGCCCTCGAGCGTAGGAATAGAACCCATGGTGCTCTCCTTCGTCGTTTGAGTTGACTTCGCCCAATCCTACCGGAGCCTTGTTACAGAGTTGTTACTGGCCGGGGTGGGACAATGGCCCCATGGACACCGCCGCCCTCGAGCTCAGCGACAACCCCGCCCGAAGCCGCTACGAAGCCCGTACGGGGGGAGAGGTGGTGGGCTTCGCCGAGTACCGCCTGCTCACCGGCGCCGTCATGTTCACCCACACCGAGGTCAGCGAGGCGGCGGAGGGCCAGGGCATCGGCAGCAAGCTCGTCCGTTACGCCCTCGAGGACGTGCGTTCGAAGGGCCTCTACGCCATCCCCATGTGCCCCTTCGTCTCGGCCTTCATCCAGCGCCACCGCGAGGAGTACATCGGCCTCGTCAACCCGCCCCACCGGCGGATCTTCGGGCTGTAGGGCCTCAATTTAGCGCCCCCAGGGGGGCCTCAGCTTGGGCGGTTAGCCTGGGCCGGTGATGATGGCCTTCATCGACTGGGTCGCCCTTACCGGCTTGGTGCTGCTCGTGATCGGCTTGGCCTCGGCCTACCTCAAGCCCCTGCCCATCTCGAGCGGCGTCATCTTCCTGCTCATCGGGGTGGGCATCGGGCCGCTGGGGCTGGGGCTGCTCGACCTCAACACCATCGCCACCTCCAACTGGCTCGAGCGCCTGACCGAGGTGGTGGTGATCGTCTCGCTCTTCGTGGGCGGGCTCAAGCTGCGCCTCCCCCTGCGCCACAAGGCCTGGGTGGCGGCCTACCGCCTGGCGGGCCCGGTGATGCTGCTGTGCATCGCGGGCGTGGCGCTGGTGGGGCACTACCTGCTGGGCCTGACCCCGGCGGCCGCGCTGTTGCTGGGCGCGGTGCTCGCCCCCACCGACCCCGTGCTGGCCTCCGAGGTCGCCGTCGAGGACGCCAGCGACCGCGACCGCCTGCGCTACGGGCTCTCCGGCGAGGCCGGGCTCAACGACGGCACGGCCTTCCCCTTCGTGGTCTTCGCGCTGCTGCTCATCGAGCACCAGGGGCGGCTGGGCGGCTGGGTGGGGGAGTGGGCGCTCGAGCGGCTGCTGTGGGCGGTCCCGGCCGGGCTGCTCCTGGGCGGGCTGATGGGCTGGGGCGTGGGCCGCCTCGCCTTCTACCTGCGCAGCCGCAACGCCAGCGCCAGCTCGGGCGACTTCCTGGCCCTGGCCCTCATCGCCCTCGCCTACGCGGGGGCCGAGTTCATCCACGCCTGGGGCTTCCTGGCGGCGTTCGCGGCCGGGGTGGGGCTGCGCCAGGCCGAGGTGCAGACCGTGCGGCGCAACCCGCCCGACGCCGTGCCGCCCGCGCCCGCGGCGGTGGACCTCGAGCGCCAGCCCGCCGAGCAGTTGGTGCGCCACCCCATGACCGAGGAGATGATCCGCCAGCCCGCCGTGGCCTCGGGGGCGGTGGTCCACGAGGTGCTGACCTTCGGGCAGACCCTCGAGCGCCTCCTCGCCACCTTCACCATCATCCTCGTCGGGGTGCTGGCGAGCGTGGACTGGGACTGGCGGGGGCTGGTGCTGGCCGGGCTGCTGTTCTTCCTGATCCGCCCGCTCGCCGTTTGGGTCGGCCTGCTGGGCACGCCCACCACCGCCCGCCAGCGGCTGCTGATGGGCTGGTTCGGCATCCGAGGCATCGGCACGCTGTACTACCTGGGCTACGCCATCGGGGAGGGCGTGGGCCGCAGCCGCGCCGTGGACGTGACGGGCCTGGCGGTCACCGTGGTGGCGGCCAGCATCGTGCTCCACGGCGTCTCCTCGACCCCCCTGCTCAACTGGTACCACCGGAGCCTCGAGGCCAGCCCCGGCCCGGAGCCGGACTGACCGCGCCGCCG
The DNA here is from genome assembly GCF_003574345.1 of Calidithermus terrae. NCBI lineage: Bacteria > Thermotogati > Deinococcota > Deinococci > Thermales > Thermaceae > Calidithermus > Calidithermus terrae. The sequence goes on along the minus strand of NZ_QXDL01000010.1, from coordinate 10,984 downwards.
GAAAACGCCCGCCGGAGTCGGCGGGCGTCCGGGCCTTTGGCTCACGCCCTGGGGCGCTCGTGGGTGAAAACCGGCGGGCTGGGGGCCGCGCTGAGGGTGGCCGTCGCCAGCGGTTCGGGCAGCAGCAGGTTACGCAACGAAACGCCGCGGTGGTTGGCCTTGGGGCGCCAGCTCGAGCCGCGCTGCTCGAGGCTAGGCGTGGGGGCCAGGTTGGAAGGGCTCGGCATGAGCGCGGTGGCCGAGAGCCCCAGGGCCAGAACCCCCAGGCACATCAGCCGACGCGCGCGGTGTCGGGCGACTTCCCCTACCATGGCCCAAGCCTACCGCGCCCGGCGTTACCCGAGCGTTATAAAGTCACAACCCTTCCGTTAACGCCTGCGGCACGGCGTTCTCACGAAGGGCCAGGGGCTCGCTGCGTCTCTCAGGCCCGCATCATCGGGCCGGGAGGCGCGTCGGGGTCTTCCCAGGCCATCTCCACGAGCTCGATCAGGGTCTCGACGGGGACGCCGTAATCCCGCGATATCTTGGCGATCTCCCGCCCGATCTGCTGGAGCTGGGGGACGTAGGCCGGCTCGCCCAGCTCCCGGGCGATGGAGATCAGCCAATCGAGCAGTTCGTGGGCCTGCTGGTCGGTCAGGCCCTCCGAAAGCGCCTCGTCCTCCAGGAATCGCTCGGCAAGGCTATCGAGCATTCAGGACCTCGTCCTTCTTGACGTAACCCATGCGGCGCACCATGGCTTCGCGGTATTCGGGGGTCTGAGCCGCGGCGATGTCGGCCTGCAGGGCGGCGGCGCGGCTCCTGAGGTTGGCGATCTGGGTCTGGGTCAGCGCGCGCTCGTGGCGCAGGTCGAGGAAGCGCTTGGCCTCGAGGCCGACCAGACCCAACAAATGCAAAGAACCCAGGGCGAAAATGAGGTGAAGAACTCGGTAGACGGGTCGCTCCACGGTGTTTTCAGTATATCGCGCTCTGGGGGCGCTTCGCCGCCGGGCTACGCCGGGAACCTGTCTGCAGGACTGTAAAACTATGCTCCCCGTCCAACCACCTCTTCCGCAAACCGCTCCAAACCCGCCTTCTGACCCGATTCCGAGTTCGAGCCGCCGGGAGCACTAAAACACTCTCGAACATGCATTTTGCGGCAAACTGGATTATACTCAGATTGGCACCCAAAGGGAGGGACGACAAATGGCGAGGACTAAAGAACGAGATACTTTCCGCAGTCGGTTGAAGACGGTGGGGCTGCGCCACACCATGCCGCGTGAGCGTATCCTGTCCTTTTTGGACAAGAAAAACGCCCACCCCACCCCTGAAGAGCTGTACCAGAGCCTGAAGAAGAAGGGGTACGCGATCGGCCTGTCCACCGTGTACCTCAACCTCCAGGTGCTGCGCGACGCGGGTTTGCTGTGGGAGTTCAAGGACCAGCAGGGCAACACCCGTTATGACGGTTTTACCGAAAAGCACCACCACCTGTTCTGCGTGCAGTGCGGCACCATCGAAGACCTGCTCGCCAAGGACCTGCCCGAGTTCGACCCCGAGCCGGTGAAGAAGGCGGTCGAGGCGCGCACGGGCTGGTTCGTGGAGGACGCCCGCCTCGAGCTGCGCGGGGTGTGCCCCAACTGCCAGTAAGGACACGGTGCCCGGTAGGGCCGCAGCATTCTGCGGCCCTGCTGTTTATTTATAAAAGTGAGGGGGTGTGGGGGAGCTATAAACCCCATCCCTCTCAGGGGTGGGAGGGACTCGCAGACATGCCGCCGGGCGTGGCGGCGTGCTCGTCTGCGCCACATGGACTCCCCCACGTCCGCCCCTGGCGGACGTAGCATGGCGGGCGGCTGGTGTGCTATGCTGTGGTAGTGTCTACGGCCTACAAACACAAGCACACCTCCGTCTCGCTGCTGCGCTACCACTTCGTCTTCGTGCCCAAGCGCCGCCGCAAGATCCTGGTAGGGCCGTTGGCCGAGCGGTTGCGAAATCTGCTGGTGCAAAAGTGCGCCGAGTTGGGTTGGGAAATCATTGCCCTGGAGATCATGCCCGACCACGTGCGCCTGTTTCTCTCGACAGGCCCTGGCGTGGCCCCCAACCAGGTCGCCCACCGCCTCAAGGGCTACACCTCGCACGTGCTGCGCCGGGAGTTCCCCCACCTCATCCGGCTTCCCGCGCTGTGGACGCGCTCGTACTTCGTGAGCACGGCGGGCATGGTGAGTAGCGAGACCATCGAGCAGTACGTCGCCGCCCAGAAGACGAGGGACTGAATGGCCGTACACCGGAAGGTAGATTCCCTTCGGGACGCCGCCAGCCCCGGCGGCGGGAGGCGCGTACACCGGAAGGTCTACCGCTTCCGCATGGAGCCCACCCGCGAACAGGGTGAGGCTTTGGAGCGCATGGCGGGGGCCAGGCGGTGGGTGTGGAACTGGGGGCTTGCCCGGCGCAAGGAAGCCTATGCCGCGACGGGCAAGGGGCTGACCTACAACCAGCAGGCCGCCCTTTTGACCGCCCTGAAGCAGCAGCCCGAGACCGCCTGGCTGAAGGAGGCGGATAGCCAACTGCTGCAACAAGCTTTGAAAGACCTCGACCGGGCCTTCAAGGCGTTTTTCGAGAAGCGGGCCGGGTTCCCCCAGTTCAAATCGAAAAAGCGTGACACCCCCCGCTTCCGCATCCCCCAGCGGGTGAAGGTCGAAGGCTCCAAGGTGTACATCCCCAAGGTCGGTCGGGTGAAGATTCGCCAAAGCCAGCCGATTGACTGCCCTGTCAAGGGGGCCACCTTCAAGCGGGATACGCAAGGGCATTGGTACGTCACCCTGACCGCCGAGTTCGAGATGCCTGAGGTGCCCTTGCCCCCTGCCAACCCTGAACGGGTAGTAGGGATAGACCTCGGGTTGAAGGACTTCGCGGTGCTTTCGGACGGAACGCGAATCGCCCCGCCGGAGTTCTACCGCAAGGCCGAACGACGGCTGAGAAAGGCACATAAGGAGCTTTCCCGCAAGCAGAAAGGGGGCAAGAACCGTGACAAAGCTAGAGAGCGGCTGAACCGGGTACACGCCAAGGTCCGCAACCAGCGGCAGGACTGGCTGCACAAGCTGACCACCGGACTCGTCCAGAAGTACAGTACGACGGGCTGTGCATCGAGGACCTGAACCTGAAGGGGATGGCGAGAACCAAGCTGTCCACATCGGTGCTGGACGCGGCCTTGGGCGAGTTCCGCAGGCAGTTGGAGTACAAAGCGGTCTGGCACCGCAAACATCTCGCCGTGATTGACCGCTACTTCCCCAGCAGCAAGCTCTGTCGGGAGTGCGGGACGATCCACACCGCCCTCCCCCTCTCGGACAGGGTTTGGACCTGCGGGGCGGTGCACGACCGAGACCTGAACGCGGCGCGAAACATCCGCGCCGAAGGAATCCACAGGATTCCCGTCGCCGTGGGGCACACGGAGACGCAAAACGCTTGGGGAGCCGCCGTAAGACCTACGCATCGTAGGCAGTCCTCGTTGAACCCAGAATCCCACGCGCTTTAGCCGTGGGAGTGTCAATCAGGCCAGCCTTTCCCTAAGGCCGCCCTCAGGAACACCCGGTCCACCTCGCTGAGGCCCAGCCGCTCGGCCCGTTCCACCGGGACGAAGACGCCGCCCGCCTCGCCCGGCGACCTCCGCCGGCCGTCGAAGTGCTCCGCCACGGCGGCGAAAACCGGGTCCACGAAGTCGGGCGCGGGCCGGCCCCATGCCGGACGTTGCCCGTCCAGGTGCCGCACGTGGATGAAGCCGATCACCCCGAGCGGGCAGACCAGCCAGCCCGTCTCCTCGGCCACCTCGCGCCGGAGGGTCTGCTCGAGCGCCTCCCCGGGCTCGCGGCGCCCGCCCACCGTGAGGAGGGGCGCCGGCGTTCGCACCACCAGCACCTCGGCCCCCCGCAGCACGACGGCACGCACCGAGCCCACGAAGGCCACAGGCGGCGGCTCGTCCGAGAGCCCGGCGCGCAAGTGCAGCGGGACCCCCAGCCACGCCTCCTGCCATTCCCCGAAGGCCGGGTGGCGTTCGAGGAATGGCAGGAGGCCGCCGGGGGTCAACCCCTCACCGCCCGTGCTTCACTCCTCGCCCAGCGGGTTGGGGCTGAGCAGTTCGACCAGGGTCCGCACCCCGAAGCCCACGCCCCCGGCCGGCCCCAGCGCGTGGGGGCGCTCGGTGTAGGCGGGCCCGGCGATGTCGAGGTGCACCAGCGGCTTCTCGGTGAACTCCGCCAGGAACAGCCCCGCCACGATGGCCCCGCCGTAACGGCTGCGCCCGTGCACGTTCTTGAGGTCGGCGGTGGTGGAGACGATCATCTCGCGGTACTCCTCCTCCAGCGGCATGGGCCAGACCTTCTCCCCGGCCCGCTCGGCCGCCTCCTGCACCTCGCGGCCCAGCCGCGCGTCGGTGCTGAACATCCCCGCGACCTTGTCGCCCAGGGCGATGACGCAGGCCCCGGTGAGGGTGGAGAGCTCGACGATGGCCTCCGCGCCCTCGCGGTCGGCGTGGGTGATGGCGTCGGCCAGGGTGAGGCGGCCTTCGGCGTCGGTGTTGAGCACCTCGACGGTCTTGCCCGAGAGGCTCTTGAGCACGTCGCTCACGCGGAAAGCCCCGCCGGAAATCATGTTCTCGGCGGCGGCTATGTAGGCGCGCACCTCGACGTCGGGCTTGAGGCGGGCGACGGCCCGCATGGTGCCCAGCACCGCGGCGGCACCGGCCATGTCGCACTTCATCGTCAGCATGGACTCGTTGGGCTTGAGCGAGTAGCCGCCGGTGTCGAAGGTCATGCCCTTGCCGACGAGGGCGACGACCCTCGAGGGCTTGCCCTGGGGCCGGTAGACCACCTGGATGAAGCGCGGGGGGTTGAGCGAGCCCTGAGCCACGCCGTAGAAAGCCCCCATCCCCGCCTGCTGGATCTGGCGCTCGTCCCAGACCTCGACCTCCAGGCCCGCCTCGCGCCCGAGCTCCTTGGCCCGCTCGCCCAGCTCGGCCGGGGTGAGCACGTTGGGCGGCTCGTTGATGAGGTCGCGGGCGTAGTTGACCGCCTCGGCCACGACCTCGGCGCGGTCCACGGCGGGGCCGGAGGAGCGCGCGAGCCAAAGGCGGAGTTTCTTCACTTCCGGATCGGATTTATACTTCTTGAACTCATACGCGCCCAGCAGCGCCCCCTCGGCCAGGGCGTAGCTCGCCTGCTTCTTGCCGAACTTCTCGGCCAGGAAGGTCTCGGCCACCGCCTCCTTGAAGCCCAGCCGCGTGACCTCGTGCACCAGCCGCGCCCCCGCTTTGCGCACGGTCTCGAGGCTTACCCCGCGTTTGCGGCCGAGCCCGAACAACAAGACGAACTGCTCGCCCACCGGGAGCAACAGGGTTTCGCCGAAATCGCCCTTGTACTTTAGTTCATCAAGCACTCGGCTGAGTTGCCCCCCGCTCTTCTGATCCAGCTTGCGGGCCTCCTCGGTGAGCTCACCGCCCCAGTACCCGGCGATTGCTAAAGGGGCAGGAATCTCGTCCACATACCTGCGGGCGGATTTAACTGTAATTTCCATACTTGGCGAGCATACCACGGCGATTTTGAGAGAAAGCTGAGAATTTCCTGTCCTTTTCCTCAACTTCGGCCGCGTATAATCGAACGGATGAGGACTCAACCGCGTTTCGCGCTCCCCAGACCTGCCCTGCACGGGTCAGTCGTGAGCTTTTGGACCCGTTTCGCCGCCGCTTTCCAGGCGCAGGCCAACCCCAAGAACGCCCTGGGGGGGAGCGCGGCGCTCGAGGGCGTGATGATGAAGTCGCCCGACGCCTGGGCGCTGTCGGTGCGGCTGCCCAACGGCCAGATCCACACCGAGCGCCACGAGGAGGTCGCGCTGTCGAAGAAGTACGCCTGGGCCCGCCTGCCCCTCTTGCGCGGGGTGGTGGCCCTCTTCGACGCGATGTCGGTGTCCTACCGCTCGCTCTCGCGCAGCGCCCAGCTCGCGGGGGAAGAGGAGGAGCAGCTCTCCAAGGGGGCGCTCTACACCACCATGGCGGTTTCCGCGGTGATCGGCATCCTCTTCTTCATCGTGCTGCCGGGCCTGCTGTCGGGCTTCCTCATCGACGCGGCCAAGTACCCGGTGTGGTACAACGCCCTGGCCGGGGTCTTCAAGGCCTGCATCCTGGTGGGTTACCTGCTGTTCATCGGCCGCCTGCCCGACATCCAGCGCTTCTTCATGTACCACGGCGCCGAGCACAAGGCCATCGCGGCCTACGAGCAGAACCTGCCCCTCACCGTCGAGAACGTGCGGGTCCAGCCTGCCTACCACCCCCGCTGCGGCACCACCTTCATCGCCTTCGTGATCCTCGCGAGCATCGTGGTCTACAGCGTGCTCCCTGGTCAGGAGAACCTGGCTTGGCGGTTGGGGGCCCGCGTGCTGTTCCTGCCCGTCGTGGCCGGCTTGGCCTTCGAGCTGCTGCGCTTCACCGCCAACCACAACGACCCCTTCTCCCGCTTGCTGCGGGGTTTTGGCTTCCGCTTCCAGATGCTCACCGTGAAAGAGCCCACCGACGACATGATCGAGGTGGCGATCGAGAGCACCAAGGCGGCTATCGGGGAGAAGAAGCCGGAGGCGGTGCCGGTGGCGTGAGGTGGTCGGTGGTCGGTAGCCGGGCGCTGGGCGGGGGTCGTGGGTCCTACGTCCTACGTCGTACGTCGTACGCGAGACGCAAAACGCAAGACGCAAGACGCGAGAGGCTTTGGCCCTCGACCCTAGACAAACCACGAGCCGCACGCTACAAGCCATACGCTTTTGGCTATCGGCTATCGACCATCAGCTATCGACGTGACGTATTGGAAGTGTGCCCCACTTCCTAAAGCCATCGGGTACACTTAACCCTTGTGAGCAAGGGGCGCGTGCTCGTGGCGATGTCCGGGGGGGTAGACTCCTCGGTCTCGGCGGCGTTGCTCAAGGAGCAGGGCTACGAGGTGGTCGGGGCCATGATGCGCTTCTGGCCCGACGACAAGAAGGACGACTGCTTCGAGACCTGCTGCTCGCCCGACGCGGCCTACGAGGCCCGCCGGGTGGCCGACATCGTGGGCGTGCCCTTCTACCTCCTCGACTACCGCGAGGAGTTCCAGCAGAAGATCATCGAGCCCTTCATCGCGGGCTACCAGGCGGGGGAGACGCCCAACCCCTGCGTCAACTGCAACACCCGCGTCAAGTTCGACTCGCTGTTGAAGAAGGCCCGCATGCTGGGCTGCGACTACGTGGCGACGGGGCACTACGTCATCCGCGAGGGCAACGCCCTGCTGCGGGGCGACCCGCGCAAGGACCAGACCTACTTCCTGTGGGGCACGCCCAAGGAGGCCATCCCGCACATGCTCTTCCCGGTGGGGCACATGGAGAAGCCCCAGGTGCGCGCGCTGGCCGAGCGTTTCGGGCTGCCCACCGCCAAGAAGCCCGAGAGCCAGAACATCTGCTTCGTGCAGGGCGACCTCAAGGACTTCCTGGCCGACCGCCTCACCGCGAGGCCGGGGCCCCTGGTGGACCTCGAGACCGGCCAGGTGATCGGGGAGCACCACGGGGCGCAGTTCTACACGGTGGGCCAGAAGAAGGGCCTGGGGCTCTTCAAGACCCACCTCGAGCGCTACGTGGTGCGGGTCAACACCGCCACCAACGAGGTGATCGTGGGGCCGCGCGAGGCCTGCTTGTGGGGGGGCCTCGAGGCGAGAGAGGTCAACCTGCTCGTGGGGCCCGGCGAGCTGCCCGAGGCCCTGGAGGTGCAGGTGCGCTACCGCACCAAGCCTGTGCCGGGCACGGTCGAGCTGCTCGAGGGTGGGCGCATGCGGGTGCGGCTCTCCGAGCCCCAGTTCGCCGTGACGCCGGGGCAGAGCATGGTGCTCTACCAGGGGAACCGCCTGCTGGGCGGGGGGTTCATCGCCCGGCCCCTCCACAACCAGCTCGAGTCCCGCGCCGGGGCAGGACTGGCGGTGGGCTGACGCGATACGCCGTACAGCCGCCGGCGGCCCTTAAAGCACGATCCGGAAACGGATTTGCAACGTGGGGGCCTGGCCACCTCCCAGGTACACCTCCACCCGGTAGACCCCTGGCGACCAGCCCTGTGGGGGCCGGCTCAGCTTGTAGGTCACACGGTTGATCAGGCCGCCTACCTCGAGCCTCGCCCGCTCGAGCTCGCGCTCCGGCGGGACTGCCTGGGTCTTCTCGGCCAGAAAAGCGCAGGTGAGCAGGGTGTCTGGGGGGACTCCCTCGAGCTCCAGCCGCAACCAGAGCTTCTCGAGGCTCGCGGGGAACGCCCTGGCGTCTGAGCCCCCCCTGCTGGCCGAGAGCACCGCCCGGCTGACCCGGCCAGGCCCTTCCCCCTGGGCCAGAGAACCCAGCACCCACAGCGCCAGAAGTCTCTTCATCGCAGACCGCCACGAACATACCTTGGAGGCACTTACTCCGAGACGATCCAGTGGAAGTGGGTGGTGTGCCCCCCCAGGGGCCGGATTACGTCGCGTGCCTGCCGGCCGTCGTTGAGGGTCACGTTCCTGATGGCCTCCCAGAAGGCGTTGCCGTTGGCCTGCTGGTACGTGACGTAGACGGTGAGGATGCGTGAGCCGTAGGTGGCGTCGTTGAGGTGACCGATGATGGTCTGGGCGGTCGCGGCGTCCCGCGCGTTGTAGCCGTTGAACCAGCCGTCGGCATCGTTGCCGTCGTTATGCGTCTGGTGGGGCGGGAACGGGCCCCCGTTCATGTTGCTGAAGTCGCCCCAGGTAAGACCGGCGAAGTGCTCGATCACGGTCCTGACGCTGGGTTTGACCCAGTCATCGCCCCCCACCCCCTCGTCGCGGCCACCGTAGCGGTTGGCGCCGGTGTAGCGCACCAGTTTCTGCACCGCCCCGAACTCCTCGGTGGCCTCCTCGCCGTTCTGGGACTTGGCCCGCGCGCGCAGGGTGAGGTTGCCGTTGTTCTGCTGGTTGACGGCGGCCGCCTGGGCTGAGGGGAGTTCGAAGAGCAGTTGCGAGTTGCTGACCTCCACCTTCTCGTCGTCGCCAAAGGCGGTGAGCAGGGCTCCCCGGACCCCGGCCGCCAGGTTGGCCCTGGCCACCACCGCGCTCCCCTCGAGCACCTCGAGCTCCAGCGAGGTGAGCGAGTCGTCCTCGGCCCCCTCGACCGTGATGGTGCCGTGGATGCGGGTGTTGCCGCCGAAGTAGGTGTGTGCGGAGGCGCTCAGGTAATTGAGGGGCTGGTTGTTGATGTCGTTGAGCTGCAGCTTGGCGATCGCTAGCTTCTTCTCTTCGACGATGTCCACCACCACCTGGGAGTCCAGGAGGTCGTCGGCAACGTTGGCCACGGTCAGATCCACCTGGATGGTGTCGCCCTCTTCGTCCACCGGCAGGTCCTGCTCACGCCAGGCCGTCGCTCCGCCGGCATCGAAGGCCGCTAGGCCCAGCCCGTTCATGCTGTTGCGCTCCAGGGCCGCGCCGCCGCCCTTCTGGCTGCGGATGGAAACGCCGAAGTAATCGTTGTACTTGGTGCCGAAATAGCCGCCAGGCACCTCGCTGGTGATGAAGCGATAGCGCACCGTGACGTTCTTGGTTCCCGGCTTGATGGTGAAGGTGCGGGAGATGGACTGTGGCCCTTCACCGGAGGTGTTGAGCACTAAGTCCATGTCGTCGGCCTGGGGAGCGGTTGCGGCTCGCGTCCAGGGGGCTGGAGCGATGAAACCTGGCCTCCGCTCGAGCCGGGGCGGGGTTGCCGCGCCGGCGGGCAGGCTGCCGATGCTCCCTTCCACGTGGGGAGCGATCTCTACCGGGGCCTTCCCGTCCCCGTCGGTGTCCAGGTTCCAGCCGTTGGTGCCCTGGCTGAAGTCGTTGTTGTCCACGGCGCTGGGTGGGTCGAACCCCCTCAGCACCAGCTTGGGCGAATCCCCGATGATGGCGGCCAGCGAGGCAAAGCGGTTGCCGCTGGCCTTGGCCTCGAGGATGAAAGTCCGGTCGGGGAGGTTGTCGAAGGTCGCCTGGCCCCCGGTGCTCGTGGCCTGGGCGTTCACGCTCTGGTCGTCGTTGAGCCGGATGGTCACGGCGGCGTCGCTGACGGGCTGGTTGCCCTGGTCCACCACCTGGACCAGGAGGCTCTGGCTGCCGGCCCAGAAGCGGGTCTCGTAGGTGATGCCCAGCCCCTTGCTGTCGCGGGCGATGAGGGTGAACTCGTTGAGCCCTTCCTCGGTGATGGATGGGAGGGTGACCTCGCTGCTCGAGACCTCGAGCGCGCCGTCGGGGACCTTGGTGTTGTTGTGCAGCACCAGCACGCTGCCCGGCGCGGTGTCGAGGGTCTCGCCGGAGATCACGAACTTCACCGTGCCGGCAGCGGCGTTGAAGCCGCTCTTGTTGACTCCTACCACGCTCACCTGTGCCGCAGACGCGGGCTCATCATCCGACGGGGTTGGCTCGGCCGGGCGGCAGCCGAAAAGCAGAACTCCCGCCAGCAGTGCCAGGGGCCATCTCGAGCCGCTGGCCTGAATGACATGCCCCGTGACCCGCAGAATTGCTCCCAATGCGTCCATACGGAACCTCCTTCCTGGCGAATGCAGTACCGGGCGTGTCCTTGAAGGTCACCGAGACCACCCCCGGAAGCCCCTGCCTTCAGGCATGGGGAGGAAGGGGGTGGCGCTCGAAGAGCGCTGGATGCCCGACAAGCCGTGATGATGTAAACTGCCCTCATGGTTGCTGAGGCTATAGGGCACTCCCTTGGGAGCAACGGCTTTTTGCCTGCGACGCAACCTATTTCGCAGCGGGGTCAAACCCGCTGGGCCGCTGTAAACCGGCCATACCTGGGGGAAGCGACAAGTGCTAGGCATGAGTCTGTCCCCGGAAGCCCCCGGCTTTAGCCCTTGTCATTACCCATAAGTCTTGATTTTACGTGCCAGACGCACACCTTCGACTAGGGTTTGCAGTCTGGCCATCCCCCTCCACAGGGTGAGCCAGCCCGGCATCCCGTCCCCCTTGCGGCCCTGGTG
>NZ_QXDL01000001.1:0-85697 GCF_003574345.1 Calidithermus terrae | reverse complement strand
ACCCCGAGGCCCTCCCCCCGCAAGAGAGCGGCGAGGCGCCGGTACCCATACCGGGGCCAGGCCCCCGCCAGCTCCCGCAAGCGGCCTCGGAGGACCGCCTCCTCGGGATTGGGACCCTTAGGCCGGTAGTAGAGGGTGCTCCGGGGCACCCCAAGGGCCCGGCACAGCAGGCGGAGGGGATAGGCCTCCTTGAGGGCCATCACCAGCTCCCGCCTTTCCTTTGCCGGTAGAGTCCCGAGGCTTTTTTTAGGACCCCCAGCTCCAGGGCCATCTGGCCGGCCAAGCGTTCCAGTTCGCGGACGCGGGCCTCTTGTTCTGCGCAGCTATGGGAGAAGGCGGCATGGGCGTTATCCAAGAATTCCCGTTGCCACCTGTAGAGCACGGACTCTGCGACCTCGTGAGCTCGGCAGGCTTCGGCCACGGTCCTTTGACCCGACAAGACCTCCAACACAATTTTTACCTTTTCCTTCGCTGACCACCTGCGCATCTCGCTACCCCTTCAGGCTACACCCCTCGGTCTCTCTCTTGGGGTGGTCCAAATTTGGGGCAGCACTTCACACCAACCCGCTGGCCTCGAGCCGCTTCAAGGCGCGCCGAATGGTCCTCACCTCCATGTTGGTGGCCTCGGCAAGCCTGGCCTGCCCGATGCTCACCACCGCCGAGCGGCTTTTCCGGGCGGCAACTACCAGCGCCTCGTACACCCGCCGGTTCGACTCGCCAGCGTGCCCGGCCCAGCGGTTGGCGTCACGCAAAACGGTTCCGAAGTCGGGCAGCTCTTGGGCCGTGTGACCTGCAGGGCGCGAGCCCCAGGATTTTCTGGCTTCTGCCGCTTCAATCGCCTTAGAGATGGTGCGGTGACGGTAGTCAGCCTTGTCCCATTTCGGCCTATACAGGCCTGAGCTTCGGAAGATGCGGTCAATCTGCTCGGCGTCGTCGGTGTGGAGGGCCAGGTGCCAGCACAGGGCCAAATCGGCCTCCGAGTGTGAAGCCTTGCCGTCCCAGTCACCCGACCACAGCCTCTGGAAGCTGCCCGAGCGCAGACAGCAATCCAAAATGGCCCTGTCTTCCTTTCGCTCCACGGCCAGGGGCCGTGTTGCCTCTCTCTTTCCCTCGCTCCCGGCGCGCTGCCGGAAAGGCTCGGGCTGCTTAGCCTGAAGGTCGTTCAGGAGGTTCTCGTAGAAGTTGCTGATAGCCTCTTGGGCCTCCTGAATGCGGTGGGTAGACTCGGGCAAGAGGTTGCCGGTAAGGGCGATGTAACGACCTTCGGTGAACACTTCGAGGGCCTGGCCTTCCCCTACAGGGAACTTGGTGCGGTGTCCCTTGGGAAGTCGCGCACGGTAGAAAAGGTGTAGGCCGCGCCCCGAGACGCTCCACTCGGTGTAGGTCGGAGGCAGGGTTTCGAGGATGGTATGGGCCCAAGTGGGCATCTCATCCAACCCTGTGTCTTTCCAGTCGAGGTCCAGGCACACCAAGCCTTCGCCTTCGGTCAATACATAGCCCACACCGTACCCCTCAGGAACCGCGCCGAGGGGACCCCAGGCGGACGGGTCGGTAGACGAGGCGCGACTACTGGGGTTGACGAACCGGAAGGGAACCTTTGACAGCTTCCCGTCGCGGTCTTCATATCTCCAGAGAACCCACTGCTTCCGGGCCCTGAGGTCCGCGGGCAGATGGTCGATGTTCGGCTTGGCAACCGCGCTAGGATTCGCTACACTGTTCATTGGTTTCCCCTCCGGAAACTGACTTTACGCTTGCCGAGACCCTCTCTAGCGAAGAGGGTCTCGGTTCTTTTGCTACGTGCTCCAGTGACCCGGCTTAGCTAAGGCGGATTGCGAGTTTTTCTCGGTCCTTGACCACTAGGCGGTCTGGACTCACCCCCAAAGCTTAGGTGGTTTTCTACTACAAGGGAATAGGCAAAATCGTTGTCCAGAACGCTAAAAACTCACCACAACATCGTCATGCTGTAATGTCAAAACGACCTCTTTGTTACTGGACGTGCAAATAAATCGCTGCGCAACGAAAAAAATCGGAGTGCTATGGGGCACTCCGACGGCCATGAGGCTGAAGGGACAAAAAATTATATCTAGTACATAGTGGCTGGTGGACTATTCCTCTTCGAAGTCAGCGGTATTGAACTTGAGAGTGCGTGCGTTCTCCAGCACCGTTCGGGCAGTGGACTCGCCCACCCCGCCCGGTACACGCACCTGAATCTCGAGCGTGACCTCGGCCTCGGCGTCTTCGAGCAGCAGGAGATGCTGGAGAACCTCCCGCGCAATCTGGTCGGCATCCCGGCTCAGGCGGTGAGGGTCGAGCTTGACGGAGGCGTAGAACCGGTTGGCGGTCTTTGCCTTCGCAGGTTTCGGCTCCACGGACGGGGGCGGCCCCGACTCGCTCCCAGGCCCCGGCTGTGACTCCCTAGGGGCACCGGGTGGGGGCGTGGGCGGGGAAACCGGGCGCTCAGCCTCGAGCTGCTTCAGCGCCACCTCCGGCCTAATCAGCAGGCCGCCCGAAGTGGCCGAAGGCGCCACCGCCTCCCCGGCCTTCAACCCCAGGTAACGCCCCTTGGCCGCATCCCAGGCGTCGGCGTAGGCAAAGGTCTCGATGGACCAGTTGAGAGAGCCCAGGCCCTCTCGGATGGCCTCGAGGAGCACCTGCGGGTCGCGCAGGCGCGGAAGGTAGAGGTAGGAGGCGAAGTCCTCGACCAACTGCCGGACGCTCACGTGGTCTCCCCGCCACAGCGGGATGTTGTCCATCTCGCGGCGCAGCAGGGTGCCTGCCAGTCGGGTCTCGAGCAGGCCGTCGTTTTTGAGCTTCTTGGCCGCCCTGACGGCCAGGGGCTCGGTGCCGCTCAGGCGGTACTCGTCCCAGCGCGGGAGGATGGACGTGCGCTCCTGGGAGGGCACGAGCAGCCAGATGTAGGTCTCCGGGATGCGCGCCTTGATGGCCGCCTCCGCCTCCCCGCACTTGGTGCGCGTCTGGCTGCGCTGGAAGTTGTCGAGGTTGAGCAGGCCATTATTGCCGTCCTGCTCGATGGAGCGCCAGGCCAGGTACATGCGGGCGGCCTGCTCGAGGTCGCTCAGGCGGCTGCTGTCGGCGGCCAGGAAGGTGAGGGTGTTCTTGTAGACCCGGTCGCGGCTGCCCCGGCTCTTCAGGAACTGCTGCGGGGGGGCTTGCCCGAAGGCGTCGCGTTCCTTATCACCCCGGCTGTAGGTGTATTCCGGCCCGAGCACCACCAGGGCGGCCTCGAGGTCGTCCGGCACGTCGGCTGTGGACTCGGGGGCCACGTGCACGCGGGGGAAGTCGCCACGGCTTCGCAGCTCCTCCCTCAGTCGCCTCACGATTTCCTCGGCCGCCAGGGCCCCGTCCAAGCGCTCGGCCCGCTCCTGGGCCAGGCGCGTGACGCTGGGCTGGGTGGAGAACCAGTAGCGCTGGCCGTTGACGTAAAGGTGGGTCGCCTGGTCGGTCAGGCGGCGCAGGGCGTCGCCGAAGGTGGCTACCGTTTCCCCCGGCTGCACGCAGCCCAGCTTGATGTTGCGGTCTTCCAGGCCGCGGTTGTCGGCCTTGAGCGTGGGGGCCGAGCCCATGTAGAGGGTGCGGGCCACCCGCCGGGCCGCCGAGTAGCGCCCCAGGTTGGCGGCGTTCTCCCGGTCGAGCCGCAGGGGGAGCGAGTCGGGGCCGTCCACGTCGCGCTCGATGATGGGCACCCAGTTGTCCTCGAGGTAGCGCGTCAGCTCCGACTGCACCGCCGAAGCGTCCAGCGGCACGTTGGCGGGCAGAATCATCAGGCTACGGTCCTCGCGCTCCCACAGCTCGTGGATGACCGCCGCCATCAAGCGCAGCACCCCGCGCGTGCGCTGAAACTTCTCCAGGCTCGACCAGTCGGTGTAGAGGCGCTCGAACAGCTCGGGGTGGATGGGGTAGGCCGCCTTGAGCTTGCGCTCGTAGTCGGCCTCTCGGGTCTCGGGCGGGAACTCCCCTGGCTGGGCCCGGTACATCTCCATGAAGGCTTTAACCACGGCGTCGCGCTGGGGCAGCATCTCGCTGGGGATGGGCTCGAACAGCCGCCGCCGCACGATTTCGAAGCTCTCGTCGCTGGTGGCGGGCCGCCAGGGGGAGTGGATGCGACCGATGGCGTTCTTGAGCCGCTGCAGGGCCAGCCTGCCACGCTCGCCGCCGACCTCGATGTCCAGGGCGCCCCGTCCCGACGTGTCGCTGGCGGGGATGCTGACCACCAGCATGGTGTCGGGCGAGGCCGCCACCACTTCGGAGAGCGCCTGGGCGAAGGTGAAGTGGGTCTCGAAGCTGCCGCCGGGCAGGTCGGCCTCGTCGTGGAGCTGCCGGGCGTAGGCCACCCACTCGTCGATGAGCACCAGCGCCGGTCCGTAGCGCTTGAACAGCTTGGCCAGCGCGTCGCCGGGGTTGGTGGCGGTCTCGTCGGCCTCCCGCACCATGGCGTAGGCCTCGGGCCCCTTGCCCCCCTCGGCCTCGCCGAGCTGGTAGGCCAGCTCGCCCCATAGGGTGCGCACCACCGTGCCGTCGGGCTTGACCACCGGCTGCCCCGGTGAAATACGGGTGCCCACCAGCACCACCCGGTTGACCCTGGGCACCTTGGTGACCCCCGCCTTGGCCAATACCTCCTCGAGCCCCGGCAACTCCTGGGGCCGGGCCCCGGAGAAGAGGTGGTACAGCGCCAGCATGGAGTGGGTCTTGCCGCCGCCGAAGTTGGTCTGGAGCTCCACCACCGGCTCACCCCCGGTGCCGCTCAGGCGCTTGAGGGCGGTCACCAGTAGGTGGCGCAGGCCCTCGGTGAGGTAAGTGCGGCGGAAGAACTCGACGGGGTCGGCGTACTCGCTGCTGGCCCCCTCCCCGGCGTGGACCTTCCACAAATCGGCGGCGAACTCCGCCGCGAGGTAGGTGCCGCGTGCGACGTCGGGGTGGGGAGTGACCACCTCGCGCCAGGGCAGGAGCCCGGCCCTGGGCTGTCCCTCGACCGCCACGGTCGCGGTGCGTCGCACCACGTTGCGGGCCTGCTCCTCGAACTTCAGGCGCAGCAGCTCGTTCTTCTGCCGCTCGACCTCGGCAGCCTCGGGGGCCGAGACCGCCTCCAGGAGGCGGTGGACGCTGTCCAGGGTGCGGTAGGCGTCGTCGGTGGAGAAGGGTTCCTGGTGGGCCCAGCGGTTGCGGGCCTCGCGTAGCTCGCCCACGATGCCGCGCTCGGTCCGGCCCAGGGTGCGCTTGAAGACCTCCATCCAGCGGTTGGACATCAGGTTGAGCAGGGCCTGGCTGTCCCAGCTCTCGCGCCCCTGTACCACCACCTTGGACTCCCGGAGGGCCTCAACCGCCTCGGCGAGCCAGCGGTCGCCGTAGGCGGTCTGCATCTCCCGCTCGACGAAGGGCTGGAGGCCCTTGTTGAGCAGCTCGAGGGCCTTCCCCACACGTTCAGCATTGGTCAGTGCCATATTCTCGCCTAGTTTATCTACGCTGCACTACAAGCTAAGGTTGAAATCCGTCCACAAGCCCGAGTAACCCCGCCGCCTAGAACATGGACTCCTGCACCGGCCCCTGCGACTTCTGGGACAGCTTGCCCACCTCGAGCCAGCTCGTGACCAGCCCGTTGTACATGAGGGCTTCCTGCGTCCACTTCTTGCGCTCGCAGATGGAGTAGAGCCGGTACGCCAACTCGCGGGCCACATCCCCTAAACCCCCGAGCCTGCTGAGCAGTTCCGCCGCCTCGGCTTCGCCGCCACTGTTCAGCACGCGGATAAGGTGATGGGTTGCCTCCCACACGGGGATGTCGTTGTCCGAGGCGGGGTTCCAACCCTCGGGCAGTTCTTCCGGGCGCAGAAGCCGAACTTTGCCGCTGCGAGCAGCGACAATGCCCGCCCGCACCATCCCCTCGACGCTGGTGTTCTTGGCCTTGGACAAAGTCTCGGCCAAGCCATACTCCCCTTCGGCGAAGCCCACCTGCTCGAACCAGGCCAAAGCCCAGCGGGTATCGGCGTCGAAGTCGCCTTCCTGCTCGGCCAGCACTTCATCCAGGATTTGGTTGATGAGGGCGAGCGCGGTGCGAACCCGCATGGGCGAGCCGTCCGACTCCATAACCTGACTGTAGCGGCTGTACACCGCCATGCCCGGCCCGATGGCGGCCTGGGCCAAGTCTACGGGGGCGATGTTGCCCTGCTGAAGCTCGCGCAGGGCCACCGGAAGCTCGGAGCGCAGGGCGGCCAGGAACTCGCGGCGGGTGGCGATGGGGGCATTGGCAGGGCGGGGGCGGCACACGAGGACGATGGAGGAGGCGAGTGCGTTAGAGCCGAGGCCACGTGTCCTTGCTGCTCGCTCGGTTCTAACAGGCCAAGTACCCTTGATCTGAAAACCTGCTTGCAGTAAGCCCTCAAGCATGGTTTCCCAGCCCGTTGAAATGATTGCGGAGTCATCGCCCTCGGTCGCATCGTCATCTGCATCATCAGACTCGGTTTGTTTGAAGGCGTAATAGACCGTTAGGGGATATTCGGGATCAGTTGCCTCGTAAATCCTCTGAAACGCCCTACCAAGCCCCTCCTCGAAGAAGACCCTTGCAGCCTCTCGCCCCCCATGACGGAAGGGTTCAGCCACCAACTCGTTACTTTTGGGGACGAGTAGAGTGCTAAAAATTTCAGGGTAAACATGAACCGCAACCTGTCTCAGCCAGACGTAAAAGAAATCGGACAGATCAGCATAGGGAACGTTGTCGTAATATGGGGGGTCGGTCGAGATCATTAACTTTCTGGTATGCGCGATGGGTGCCGCCGCGTCCGCCTGCCGCCCCAGTCCACTTCCCGTTGCGGGTAGTATCTCGACCGCCTCGGCGACCCAGTTGACAGCATCCATAAAATTTCGTGTCGAATTGGAGAAGAAATTGACTTCCGCGTAGTCCCACATCATGGATAACGCCTGACGTGAGAAGGCACCGGCGACAAAGTCGCCGGTGCCTTGCCAGCGTGCCAATGTACACCCACTTTCTGCCGCTCTATCCAGCGCAAATGCAAGATATATGCTCAGGCTGTCGGCGTAGTTAAACTTTTTAAATCCTGAATTCTGACCCCAATCTTTATTCACATCTTCTTTAATTTTTCGTTTGACTTCGGGTATCAGTTCTAAGAGAGTCACCAGCCCTAGCAACTGACGATTAGAAAACAGATGCCTATGTTTAGTCATACCGTAGGCCTGGGTACGAAACCCCAAGGCTTGTACAGGTAAATCTGTATCCGGTACGTTTTCAACGTCATCCACTGACGCAGCAGCTATTTGCTCAGTCGTGGGCGGAAGGAATACTCGACCCTTCCCGCCCTCGGCCACAATTGCCATCATCTGAGCACTCAGTCGGCCTGCTCTGCCCTCGGTGCGGATGTACTCCAGTGGGACTGCTGTGCCGCAACTAATGCACTTGGCTCCATTGCGCCCTACTGTGCCCTCCTTGGCCTCGGGCTTGCCCTGCTTCACCACAAAGCTCACCGTCGGGGGCTGGGTGTCGCGGTTCACCACCGGCTCCACATAGTGCTCCTTGCCCGCCTTGCTGGAGAGCACCCAGCTTCGCACCAGGGGCATCTGGCAGCCGCAGGCGGGGTTGGGGCAGCGCACCGTCCTGGCCCATAGCCAGGCAATCACCGTAGCCTCCCCGCCGCCTGGCAGCTTGGCCTTGGGATACAGGTGCCCAATCCGCCGCTCGGCTTCGTCCCGCATCCATTTGCCGTAATAGCGCACGTCCTCGGCTAACCCCTTCGCCCCTTCCCAACGGTCAGAGGGCTGGGCCTTCTTGCGGTACTCGGGATTAACCGGGGCCTGCCCGGCAAACTTGGGGGGAATTTCGATGAGGGCCTTGTTGATGAGCACCGCTACCGGGTTGAGGTCGGAGGCGTGGGCCTCGAGCCCCAGGCGCTGGGCCTCCAGCGGAATTGTCCCGCCGCCAGCGAAAGGGTCCAGCACGGGCGGGGGGTTGCCGCCGGTGGACCTCATGATTTCGGCGCGGGCCTCGGAGAGCACCTGAGGGTTGTTGCTGTTCTCCCACTTCACCAGCCGCTCGATGAGGTCGAACAGGCGCTTGCGCTCGGCCTCCTGGGCCTCGTCGGTGGGGAACTCCTCGGGGCGGGCGCTGGGGTCGTCCACCAGGCTGGCGAAGAGCACGGCGCGGGCGGCGGCCAGGGGCCGCCTGGCCCACCACAGGTGCAGGGTGCTGGGGTGGCCGTGGCGGATGGACTTCTCGCGGGCGGCCTCGCGGTTGATGGCCTCGAGGGGTAGGGCGACTTCGATAAGCTTACGCTTGGGTTGGGTCATAGCGGCCTCGGGTTTAGTCAGCTTTAGACGTGTTTATCAACGTAAACCTGATTGAAGCGTTTATAACATAAGCGATGCTGTTGGGCTTTCCTTATGAATTAATTGGCGCAAAGCCTCACACTTATTTGCATTGAAACGTTCATTGTGGTTCTACCTTATCCGCAGCGTTGTCACCCGGGGTGCCGGAACTCGGCCCTCGCCAGCAGGTCGGCCACCCGGTAGTTCACGCTGGTCGCCCCGAAATCGGGCTCGCGGGCGAAGGGCTGCCGCACGTAGTACACCGTCTCGCCGTGGTCGCCCAGCTCGACCAGGGCCAGGATGAAGTCGTCGGGCTTGTTCAGGGCGGTCAGGATTTCGTTCTTGGTCACCGTGACGGTCTCGGCTCCCTTGACCCGCCCCTTCACCTCGATGAACCGCAACCTGCCGCCCTCCACCTGCGACTCGATGTCGTAGCCGCACTTGAGGGCGCTCACGTCGCGCGGGGTGAACCCGAGCTGGCGCTCGAGCTCCATCACTGCCCGCATGGCCCGCAGCTCGCTGGTCCGGGTGTCCTGGGCCTGTGCCTCCTGGGCCTGGATTTCCGTGTGACCGGGCAGCAGGGTAGCCAGCAACCCGGCGGGGACCACCAGAGCCTGCGCCACGACGGTAGGCGGCTGCTGCGAGAGCTGGGCCTCGGCCTCGAGCTCGAGCAGTCGGCTCCTGAGCCTAGCCTCCAGCTCGTCGGCGCGCTGGCGGGCTTTTTGGGAGTTGAGGCGCGGCTTCTTTCCCGCGTCTTCCTGGGCGCGCAGCTCGTTGGCCCTGGCGTCCCAGTACTGGATTTCCTTGGTGAGGCGCTCCCGCACGGCGGCGCGGGTCTTGCTTACCAGGGCTTCGCGCCGGGCCTTGACCTCGTTGTAGTGGGAGGGCATCAGGTGCAGCACGGCGTACTCCAGGGCCTGTTGCGCCTGCTGGTCGGGGGAAGGGACCGGGTTGGCCTCCAACCAGCGGCGCACGGCAGCGGCTTCTTCCTCCCCCAGGGGACGGTAGTCGAGGTAAGGGGCGTAGCCTGCCGCCTTGGGCTCAGTCCCGAACTCCACGAAGTGCAGTTGGCGGGAGACCGGGCGCGGCACGGGGCGAGCGTCCTGAATCAGGTGCTCGATGGCATACAGGCTGCGGGGGGTCAGGCCGGGGTCGCCCGCGTCCACCAGGATGGCCCCCTGGCGCAACAGCTCGCGGTCGCGCTCCCAGACGGCCTCGCCCACCACCTCCAGCAGGGGATGGCCGGGGCACACGAACTCGGCCATGGGCTTGCCCTCCTGGCGGATGAGCGCCTTGTCGAAGGTGATGCGCTCGTAGCGCTCCAGTACCGGCTGGCGGAAGCGCTGGCGGGCGCGCTCGCGCAGGCTGGAGGGCACCCGGCGCACCTCGTAGCGCCCCTGCTCCCGCTCGAAGACGCTGCCCCCCAGTTGGCGCAGGGCCTCGAGGAAGAAGGCCGCCACGAAGTGCGGCTGCAGCCGCCGGGCCTCGGCCCGCTCCATGTCCTCGCGGATGACCCGCACCTTGCTGGTGTCGAGGGTGTCCTGGGCCAGGGCCCGCTCCTCCAGCAGCGCCCGCAGGTGGGCGGTGTCTAGGCTGTGGTCGAGCACCTGGCCCAGCCTGGCCCGCACCTCGGGCCGGTCCCCGTAGCGCACGGCCTCCACCAGCAGCTCCCGCAGGGGCTTCTCGCCGAAGCTCAGCCGCCCGAGCACGTCGAAGACCCGCCCTCCCAGGGCCTCCCGCTCGCGCTCCAGCTTCCGCAGGAGCCGCTCGTACACCTCGCCCTCGCGGGTGTTGTGGGCCACCAGGTTCCACAGGTGGCACACCTCGGTCTGGCCGATGCGGTGGATGCGCCCGAAGCGCTGCTCGAGGCGGTTGGGGTTCCAGGGCAGGTCGTAGTTGACCATCAGGTGGGCTCGCTGCAGGTTGATGCCCTCACCCGCGGCGTCGGTGGCCAGCAGCACCAAAGTCTGCGGATCCTGGGTGAAGGCCTGCTGGCTGGCCCGCCGCTCGTCCCGGCTCATGCCGCCGTGGATGCACACCACCGCGTCCTCCCGCCCCAGCAGTCCCGCGATGCGGTCGCGCAGGTAGTTGAGGGTGTCGCGGTGCTCGGTGAAGACCACCAGCTTGCGCCGGGAGCCGCCCGCGTCGAACATCTCGGGGTTGTCCTGCAGCAGGCTGCTCAGCTCCTCCCATTTGCGGTCGGTGCCGCTGAGCACCACCTGCAGGGCCAGGGCCTCCAGCCGCCGGAGCGTGGCAATCTCGGCCTCCAGCTCGGCGATGGTCCTGGCCGCCGAGGCTTGGTCCACCATGAACTCCTCGAGCTGTTCCTGCTCGGCTCCCGAGCGCTCCTCATCGTCCTCGAGTTCTTCAGGCTCGATGGATACGCTCGGTAAAGTGAGAGCCGCGTGGTTCCGCTCTTCGTTAAGCTTGCGCTCCAGCCGTTCCCTGCGTCGCTTGAGCGACTGGTAGATGGCCTCGGGGCTCGACGCCAGGCGCCGCTGCAGCACGGTCAGGGCGAAGCCCACGGTGCGGCGCACCTCGTCGCGCTGGCTGGCCTCGGCGCGGTTGAACTCCTGGCGCACGTACTCGGTCACGGCGTCGTACAGGCTGGCCTCGAGGCTCGACAGGCTGTAGGGAACGGTGTAAGCGATGCGCTCAGGAAAAAGGGGGGTGCCGTCGAACTTGACCAACTGCTCCTTGGTCAGGCGGCGCATGAGGTCGCTGGCGTCGGAGCTGTGGACCCCCTGCCGGTAACGCCCCTCGAAGCGGTCAGGGTCCAACAGGCCCATGAATAGCTGGAAGTCCGCCTCGTGGCCGTTGTGAGGCGTGGCCGTCATCAGCAGGAAGTGGCGGGTCAGGGAAGATAGCCTGCGCCCCAGCAGGTAGCGCTTGGTGTACTTGGCCTCGGTGCCGTAGTAGCTGGCCGACATCTTATGGGCCTCGTCGCACACCACCAGGTCCCACTCGGTGGCCTCGAGCTTGGCCTGCACGGCCTCGTCGCGCGCGAGTTTGTCCAGGCGGGCAATGACCAGCGGGGTCTCCGATAGCCAGTTGCCGGTCACGGCGGCGCTGAGCTTGTCGTTGGTCATTATCTCGAAGGACAGTTGGAAGCGGGTGTACAGCTCGTCCTGCCACTGCTCCGCCAGACTGCCGGGACACACCACCAGGCAGCGCCGCAGGTCACCCCGCATCAGCAGCTCCTTGATGAGCAACCCGGCCATGATGGTCTTGCCCGCCCCAGGGTCGTCAGCCAGCAGGAAACGCAGTGGCTGGCGGGAAAGCATGTGCTCATACACCGCAGTTATCTGGTGGGGAAGCGGTTCAACCGTCGAGGTGTGCACTGCGAGCAGGGGGTCGAACAGGTGGGCCAGGCGGATGCGGTAGGCCTCGGCGGCCAGGCGCAGGCGCGAGCCGTCCAGGTTGGGGTTCCACTGCAACTCACCGCTCTGAAGCGAGAGTTCCCCCTCCTGGCTGCGGTAAATCAGTTGGCTGCCGGTCCTCCCGTCGTTGGTGCGGTAGGTGAGTTCGAGGGCGTCTGCCCCATAGCGCCGCACGCTAAGCACCTCCACGCTCTCCCCCGGCACAACCCCCAATAGCCTCGAGCCCGAGTCAATGTCTCCCAGCCGCATGTCAGTATTATCTCCAGCTAACAGACGGGTGACACGGGATTTTGACCGGTAAGTAAGGGAGGCAGAGTCGAAACGGCGCACTTCGACGTAGCCACACTGGAGACACGCCTGGCGGGGGGCGGGGTGAAAATGCACGAAAGTGTCCCCCCCAAACGCGTGTTACGTAAGGGGGACACTTTCGTGCATTTGTCAGTCCACTGAAGAAAGTGCCTGGCAACCCTCCACTAGGCGACTTGCCCAGGCGGGGTGTGCGCCTTTCCGTGCGTCGGAAACTGAAACGTTAGTACTCTAGCAGGACATGCATAGATATCGCGCACCGGAGTGGCTAACCGCCAGGTTTGACTTGGACGCCCGCGAGCTTACCGCAGAGCTGAAACGGCACCTATCGGGCTGGAAGACGGAGGAGGCTGCTGTCGTGGCGCTGAGCGTGCTGGCCGCTACCGCAGTAGATGCCATGGTAGTGCGGGTACCAGCAGACATGCGCTTCATGGGGAGGCACGTAGCGGGCTCGCCAGTGACCCGGTTCGTAAAGCGCCACTCTTCCCACCTCCACGAGAAGTGGGGCAAGGGGCTCGAAAGGTCGGCCAAGGTGACCTTTGACTTCGCCCACCACAAAGCCGTCGCTGGCCTCCGTCCCAAGGTCCACCGCATCATGAGCCCCGGCCATGACCCCCTGCTGGGGGCCTTTTACGGCATTCGCGACTTGATGCGCGGGGAGGCAACTTTTTTCGACAAGGACGGGATGAAAGTCGTCGTAACGAGTGATGATGACCCGCTCGGCTTCACCGCAGCCATGATTCGCTGGCTGTGCCACCTGTTCTCGGACGCCTTCACAAAGATGGGCCTACCGGCCCCCGGCTTCTCGGCACTCCTTCCCCAAAAAGGCCTGTCGCCGTTCAAGCTCAGGCAAGATGGCGACTTGGTCCCTTGGAAGGATATAGCCCGCTGGATGTATGCGGAAGGTTTCGACCTGCGACACTTCCTGACTCAGGGGCTGACCCCAGCCACGGTAGAGCTCTTCATAAGGGGCTACTGGTTGCTTACCCGCTATAACGATGGACACGATGCAACTTGCCGTCGCAAGCTCGCGGTCATGCTCCTGGCGTCGCACAGCCTGGTGGTGGGAGGGAATCTGCTCAAGGTGGCGGTCACCCGGAACCCCATGCACTTCAACCTGGCCCAGACGCTGCGGGTCGGCACGCTCGCGGCGTCGGAAGTTGGCCGCCTCGTCGTAAAGACTGTGGGGCGCTCAGGTCGTATCGACCCATACTGCGGCTTGCAACAGCCGCCAGCAACGAGAAGGGAGTTGCAATGAACCAAAACGCTTCAGTGAAGGCTTTCCTGGAACATCTCAGCGAGAACGACCCCGACCGGGCCGAGTTGGCCTATGGGCTCGACGGTCGGATGCTCGAGCTGTGGGCCGTGGCCGAGTCCCGCAGGAGCGCGGCGGACCCCCGCTGGCACGCCTTCGAGGACCGCAAGACCGCGCCCCAGCCCGATGAGCTGCGGCAGTGGGCGGCAGGCACCTGGCCCGAGCGCTGGGCGGTGGCCCTCGAGCCGCACACCCCGCGGGAGCTGCTGGAGCGCCTTGCCCACGACCCGGTGGACTTTATCGCCCGCCTGTGCCAGAAGCGGCTGGCGACCGCGGCCAGCCCCCTGCCCGAGCGGGTGGAGCTGGTGATGAACCAGACCGGGGAGCCCGCCATGGACGTCGGCGAGGGGGACCGGCCCTGGGTGGAGGCCCTGCAAAGGCTGCAGCGCCGGGTGCAGGCGGGCGAGGCGGCCATGGAGGAGGCCGTCCGCTTCGTAGAGGCCCTGGACGCTAGCTGGGTCAGCTCGGCCCTGAGCGAGGTGATGGAGCACGAGGAGGCCCCGCAGGACCTCGAGGAGACCCCCGAGACCCTCGTGCGGTACGCCCACCTGCTGCCCGAGTACCTGAGCAACCTGGACTCGCAGTACGACGGCGCCTCCATCTTCCACGAGCGGGTCACCGAGAGCGGCATCCTCACCCCCCTCCCGGTGCACCCCCACTTCACCGACGGGGAGCTTTTGGAGTGGCTGAGCTTCGCCGGGAGGCCGGGCATCAGCGAGAGCGACTGGTGCCGCATGGCCTTCGACCCGCCGGAGTATTTCGAGGGCCGCGACGTGGGCGACGCCAGCCCCTTCCCCGGCGGGGCCCTGTGGAGCGTGTGGACCGGCGGATACCTGTCCAGCGAGGTGGTGCTCCTACTGGACGACAGCCGCTACCCCGAGGGGGCTCAGGCCTTCGTGGCCTGGTGGGCGCTCGAGGCTATCTGGCCCGGGCACTACGCCTGAGCCCTACGAGCCAAATGGTAAACCAACTTATTTGTAGCAGGGCTGTGTTGAGGATGTAGCCGTCGTGTACTCGATGATAATCTCTACCCGTTCGTTCGAGGGGTTATCCGGCCACTTCTTGTCGATAGGGGCTTGGCCAGCACGACCGGCAACAGCAACATGGTAGGGTTTCACTCCCCCGTCGTTGGTGAACGCGGTGGCGACTACGGCAGCCCTAGCCGCGGAGAGAAGCCAATTGTCCGGCTCGCCAGGCCGCGGAGGTCTGGTGTGCCCTTCTACCCTGATGCGCCGCCAGTCGGGGTGGCGACAGAGTATCTTCGCGAAGTCGGTCAGCACCCGGCGCCCTTCTCGTGACAGGGCCTGCTGTCCCTCAAGGAACAACTGGCGGTTGGTGAACACCCACCGCTGGGCACCTGGAGGGTCGTTCTTCGGCGTATTGTTGGGCCTTAGGGATTCGGGCAGGCCGTCCCGAACCGCCAGCCTCACGCGCTGCTGGGCATCCTTATACTTCACATCCTCCCAGCCGCTGCGTCCGATGACAACTAAGGCCGCGACAAAAAATACGAGAACAAGTACCAGGTTGAGGGCCAGGTCCGAAAGAGCGATATAGGGATTTGAATCATCAGGGCTCATCAGGTATCTGGTCCCGAGGGTAGCTCTGTAAGGATGTCTGGGGTATTCGGCGCACCTGCACGCACTTCTAGCCGCCTAAGCAGATTCAGAACGTCCCCCATGCCCTTTAGTATTTCTGAGAGGTCACCTCTGATTCTGCCGTCCTCTTGAGCCAGGTGCATTTGTATTCCATTCAAAGCCCCACTGATGCCGCTGAGAGGAGCAGTGAAAGCAGCATTGGATGAAGATATCTCAGTCAGTTTTTCGACCACCGCGCTCCATTCTTCTTTCGGCAATAGGCGCGGGTCCAGGCGGCCAGAGAGCCCTTCCAGCCCTCGGGCCATCGCCTCCAGTTGACGCTCCACTCTAACCATTTCCTCTCTATGGGCCCTGAGCAGGCTCCCCAAGTTATCTTCCGTGGTCTTGAAGCCGTGGCTCAGTTGGTTGATGGTTGAAGTGGTGGCTTTATCATAGGCATCCGCAATACCCCTGAACTCCTTGATTGCCGTATTCAGCGAGTCTTGTAGGGCGATAATCTGACGTGTGTGACCGTTGAGGTCGGATATGACCCGGTGGCTGGCGTCGGTGAGTTGCTGGGCCTGCTCTTTAGAGAAGTCTTGAAGAGATTGCTGGGATTCCTGGAACATCTGCTGCAAGTTGGAGTATGTATCCCGCAGGTCGTCCTGGTACTGCCTCAGCGACTCAACGCCGGTTCCCAGTCGCTCGACGCCCTTGTGCAGCTCTTCAGCCCCTTTACGTACGGCGGTAGTGCTCTTTCGAACGTCATCGGTGGCATCCTGCAGGGTTTTTACCACCGCCTGTGAGACATCGTTGAGATGCCGTATGTGGTCGCTCATTTGCTGGCTGGCCGTATTGAGGACTTTCTCAAACTGGGCGCTTGCGTTGCCCATCAGCTCAGTCACGCGATTCATGAAGTCGCGGCTCTCCAGCAGTATGCGTTGCATGTCCTCGAGTTGAGCGGCTTGGCTGGAGGGAAACATGTACCCTGCAAGCTTCAGGGCAAAGTCTTGGGCGGTGCTGGACAGGTAGGCCTGGTCCCCCTGGGTGCGGGCAATGAAAAAAGATACGATTCCTGAGAACAACACGCCCAACAAGGTGAAAGCGAATGCCCCTTGCATCTCCCCCAAGGTGATGCTGAGCTTTTCGGTGAGAGCCGCGGGATTCGGCCGGTCAAGCGACGCCGCCAGGGGTTCACTCAGGCTTCCAACCGATAGTGCCAAACCCCACACTGTTCCTAGCAGGCCAGCAATGAAGAGCAGGTTGGGTAGACCACGCAGGTTGTTCAGGCTGGCTGCACTGGCCTGGGCAATCAAGCTGGTGACCGCCCCGACATCGGGGTTCTGTAAGCGGCGCATGCTGAAGACATGGGCGATGACTCTGCGGGCGAGGCTAGTCTCCTTCAAGTCCTTCAGCCACCGGCTCACCCTCTCCTCTACCTCGGTGCGCGAGGCAAAACCGCTGGCGCCTTTGGCTAGATGCTGGCCACAGTCCTCTATAGTGCTCACCTCCGAACGGTAGTTTTTATAGATACCCTGGAGCTGCACGAGCCCTGTGACGAAGAGTGCGACCATCGCCAGCGTCAGGGGCCACAGGGCGATGAGGTGGAACAGAAGCTGCGATAGGACGCCACTCGACTCCATAGGCTAGCCCCTCTGCCCGTACACGTTGTGGCTGGGGTCAACGAAGCACTTCCAGTTGTTGCGGGCGGCCTCCTGCCTGGTCGCGCCGATGAGCCCGCAGCAGGTTTGGCAGTAATAACCGTCTGCCGGATATGTCCCGCCCCCAACTTCGCGCTGGGCACCCTCCATCCGCCACAGCACGCTCAGGCTGTCTTCCGACCGCGGGTACTTCATCTGGTAAGCCGTGAACAAGTCAGCG
This sequence comes from Calidithermus terrae, assembly GCF_003574345.1. Taxonomy (NCBI): domain Bacteria; kingdom Thermotogati; phylum Deinococcota; class Deinococci; order Thermales; family Thermaceae; genus Calidithermus; species Calidithermus terrae. Next base: position 68,913 of record NZ_QXDL01000001.1, on the reverse strand, counting down.
TCTGCGGCACAGTAGCGCTGTATGACTTCGTTCACAAGCTCATCGTTCCAGCCGCGAATCCCCGCCCAGCCGCCTTGCTTCAGCCCGGCCTCCAGGGCATCCAGGAAGGCTCGGTCCCGCTCAAGGGGGTCCGAACCAAAGGACCTACGGGCAGCGACGAGCTGGTTCCTCAGCTCGCCCATCACGTTGTTTAGATTCTGGCCCCTGGCATCGCGTTCTTGACGGGCGATGTACGCGGCAGCCCCGAACACCTCGAGCGGGAGATAGCGCTCCTTTGAGTCAGCCATGCCCGTAGGGGTCCACGGCACCACGAGATAGCCGCCTTTTGGCCAAATCCTCCCAAGGAGGATGTTGACGACGAGGAGTTCCTCCGCTTCGCGGAAGCGCTCGGTGTGCTCTTGCGTAATCGCAGTCCAGAACACGTCAGCCCGTGTATGAAAGGTCGGGATGTCGCGGTTTTCTGCCTTAGAAATCCCGTCCCTACCCATCACCTGGGGCGCGCCCCGCAAGGGGAAGCGGTACCACTCCTCCAGGACCACCGCCCTGAAGTAGTCGGGCGAAGGGTTCTTATGGGGAGGCTGGGTCATCTGGGCCCTGGCCAGTTGGAAAAACCGTTCGTGGCTATCCCTCTCGCCCCTGGGGATAAGCACGGCGCGGCGGGTCGCGACCGGAGAGCGGTTGCCCTTCTCGGCGGTGGCACGGTCCACCTCTAAGAAAGGCCTCGCCCGGTTCACTACCTGACGGGCTTGGTCCTCGCTGTTGGGCATCCGCACCCAGCGCTCCAGGACATCCTCGTTCACCAGGGTTTGGAAGGGTTTGAGGGCATTAGCAGAAAGGTGCTTCAGCACTTCACCCGGGAGGGTCGGCGCTGAGGCGCCCGAGGCCGAGGGCGTGTCTAGCCAGGTCCCCTCCCGGTCAGCCAAGATGGCGTCGGGTAGCCGCAGGTCCGATTGTGCACTCGGCAAGTCACCTAGGGAGCTGATGATGGAATCCGACATTCTCTCCCTGCCCTGCTCCCACTCGGCGGCGTAGTCCAGCTTCTGGACCCACTCCTGCAGGCGCATGCGGTACTCGAGGTCGACCGTGTCGTCCTCGAAAATCACGGTGCCGTTGATGGCCGGGCGCGTCGTCGTCAAGCGCCGGACGTTGTCGTTGAGGCGCACAATCTGTGCGTCCACGCGGTCGAGCAGGTTCTTTAGCCGCTGCCTGAGCTTGCGAACCTCCTTCTCTGCCCGAGCGTACGCACCTGGCTCTGGGGGCCTGACGCCGTCGAGCGACATGTCCAACAAGACGCTGCTGGCAAGAGCCGAAAGCCTACGCTTTATCTCGCCCTCCAGGGCGGTGCGGAACTGGCTGCGCGAGTGCTTCAGGACCTTAGCCTTGGTGCCCACGAACCAGAGCAAACGGCTCTGTGAGTACTCCTCGAGCCTTGACAGAATGGCGTCAGCTTCGCCCGTCGAACTGGAGACGGGAGGCTCTTTGCGAAGCACCTCAAGGTTGTTCAACACTGCGTCTAGCGTCTGGATGAGCACTCGTGGCCCGTCGTGGTAGCTGAGCAGCCGCTGGCGAATCTCGGCCTTGACCCGCTCCACTATCACCAGAGCCGCCCGGTTCCTGGCCTCAGACAGACGCAACGCCACGGGACCGTTGCGCTGGAGGCTCTCGCGGAGCTTAGTCAGGCTGGTGCGTGCCTGCTTAGGGTTGGACTCAGCCTGGCCCGCTATCTCCTTGACCTGCTCCTCCAGTCCAGGCTTGAGGTCGCCGCCGTCGGCTACGGATATCAGGGCTTCTACAAAGGCCTCACGGGTGATGTTGAGGCCATGCAGGCGGCCCTCCACCTGCGAGGGGTCGAGGGTGCGCCTGACCCACTCTGAAAGGGCATGACCGATGAGCCTATCCCTGCAGGCCTCGGCTATGCGCTGGACGGGGTACTCGATGCTGGAGAGACCGAAGGTGCAGAAAACGTGGGCATGGTGGTCACGGTCGCCGACCGTGAAAATGGTGGCGTCCACCCCTTTGGCGAAGGGGTCCGTGTCAGGGGCGAAGACGTTCAGGAACACCCGGTCTGCAACAGCCTGGTTCAGCTCCCCTTCCCCGTCGACGGTCGTGGAAGGGGCCATCACCAGGAACGGCATGTCATAGGGGAAACGGGCGGGATTGGACTCGTCGCCGTTGGGAAACAACACCGGGGTTTCCCGGTGCCGGTCGTTTAGAAAATAGTGATTCAGCTCGATAAGGGCTGTGAAGGCGTTCTTCTTGTGCTTATTGGCAAGGCTCTCATCAGCGATGTTCAGCTCTGGCCTCGGCAGCGTGAAGATGCAGATGCTCTTCTCGCTCTCGTCCAGCACCGTGCGCAAGAAGTAGCCGAAGTCGGCCGCGATGCCGCTACCCGTCCCGCCGCACAACGTGCCCACCACGAAGACCCTCACCTGGCCCCCGTGAGCAAACTCGATGGCCGGGTCTTCGCCGTCCGCGAGCGGTCCTCGCTCCTCCTTGGCCACGACCTCGGACAGCTTGCGCAGCTTCTCCAGCCGCTCTTTAACCATGGTGTACACGGCAGTGTAGTTCTGCTCGAACAGGAAAGCCAGCCGCCCGACCATCCGAATATTGCCCGCTCCCGTCTCTATCTCCTGCCCAGGCAGTTTCTCCAGGGTGGTACGGTCCCACCATGAGGTCAGCCGGATTTTCTCGTCGTAATCCTTAGCGTTCTCGAGAATCTGCACGTACTGCTGGGCATTTATGGTCATGTTACGGAAATCCTTAGGTTCGATGAAGCGCAGCCGGCCCTGCTCCCCCGCGTTGGTCTCGATGCAGGCGAACTGAACCCACGGCGCGCGCTCCAGCCCCCCCAACTCCCAGACGATGCGCTCAGCGACCCGGTCGCAGATGCGGGTACCTGTACTCCCTAGCCCGATGACGAGCGTCTTGGTTACGCGTTGTACTACTTGCTCCATGGGTTCTCACCTTTACCGGGAAATTAGGGTACGGCTTGTGAGTAGCAGAACAGCCGATATTACAGCGGCCATCACCAAGCGCAGGAGGCCAACCTGCAGCACGAGGAGTCCTACCAGAAGGGATAGCGCTATTCCGAACGGGATGGCTAAACCCATCGCCCGGAGGGCGCTGTCCTTGGGGTTCGCCAAGTCAAGTTGTCGTTGGGCAAAGAGCCACGTAAGGATATACCAGACCAAAAAACTCACGAGTATCAGCAGCCAGAACCTGAGTTCGGCCAGTACAGCAAGAACCTCTTCAACCGTTATGTTCATCTCATACCTCGCTCAGGACTCGACCGAGACGTGTAGCTCTACATTGAAGGGCTGGAGGCCTAGGACGGGGTTGGTCACCCCTTCCCCGGAGACGCACACCCTGTACTCCCGACCAGCCACGAGTTCGTGTGAGTCGGGATAGTCAACCCCGTCGACTGTGAGCCGGTTAGGAGGCAGGGCAATGACCCGCACACCCTTCGGGCTCCGCTCTATGCGTGCAATCTGGGCTGGGGGGACGCTGCGCAACGACTTCGGCAAAACTCTGGTCTTATCAACTCGCTCGGCATAACCTCCCCCTGCGATGTGGAGAACCTCCTCCCCTACCCGGGCCTCGGCAAGCCCGACGCTCCAACCGCCCCCCGGAATCTCAAAGTCCTTGCCTACAATCCGAAGCGTTCGGGGCGCCGAAGCCTTACCCGCTATCAGCGTGTACACCAGGAAACCCAAGGCGGCTAGGGCTCCCGCCCCGATGACAAGAAGGGCAATGCTGCTTCCGCCCTGGTGGACACCTTCCGCCGGGACTTGCCGTGGCACCTCATAGCGCGTGCGACCCTCGATGGGGCGGCCTACAAACTGCCTCGGAACAGCGACCACCACATCTATGGAGCGGCTCAGGAGTTCACCGTCGGGTTGCCGAATCTCATAAGGTAGTTGCGCTGAAGCCCCAGTGGCGGTGGTCGCCTGCAGCCGGTCATACCGCTGGAGGAAACCCCTGTAGCTCGGCTCATTGCTCCCGAGTAGGGAAGCGCCCTTCGGGGCTACGCTGGCAGCGCTGTTCGTAAGCAGGATGAGCACCGCATCCCGGCTGCCCTCACCCATATGCCTCCCAATCTCGACCAATGCCCTCTCGGTGTCGTGACCACCGGCGGAGCCAACCCTGGCGGTTTTCGGAAACAGGTCTCTAACAGGCCTCTCCTGCTCGAGAACGGCCTGGGTGATGACGAGTGGCTCAGGAGTGGGTGAGTCGTATACGTCTAGCTCCCAGGCAAAAACGCTCAGCTTATCGCCGGGCGTTGCTAGGTCTTTGACGAGTTGCCAGGCCAGTTCACGCGCTGCCTCAGCCCCTAGTGGGTCGCGGGGGTAGTGGCCCGTGCTGAACGCCAACACCAGGTGCAAATGCTGGCTCTCTAGGTTTCCACCACGCTGTGCCACGGCGTCGCTCACGAGTTGCTGAAGTTGCTTTGTAGAGGCCGCGATAGACTCTCTTACTAACTGTGCCTCCTTAGTGTTTTGGCCGTAGCTAACAGCTAAGATGAAGGGGAGAAGTAGGAAATAGCGTAGGTTAGGCATAATTGCTACTCCATGTAGAGACAGGCATCCTGCACGGTCCTCTAAAGTGAAGTTGTCTTGACTGCATTCTAACAAGCATTTAAGAAACTGGTGTCAACTCCGACCCGTAGGCAGGATTCTCATGAAAAAGATAGGTCAATAAGCAATCGCTCCTGCTGCTTCCCCATAGCCCAAGATGGGGATACAGTAGCCGAGAGCTCAACATAAAGCGTTATACACGGCAGGGTCGGGCACTTTTAGGGTCTTGTCATTCGGGCATTTTGCTGTCAAAATGACAAGCCGGAGGCAGAAGCGCTTTCCGAGTAGGGGGTGCGAGGAAACTCCGTCCTGGAGCGGAAAATAGCGCAGTCTGGTAGCGCACCTGCTTTGGGAGCAGGGGGTCGCTGGTTCGAATCCAGTCGCCCCGACCACAAGCGCCGCCGACGCGGTGCGCCGGATGCCGAGCGCCGAGAGCCCCGCTGCCCTCAGCCCTTTGCTCTGCGCCGCGCCGCAGGCGCGCCTGTCCACGGGAAACGCGGGAGTAGCTCAGTTGGCAGAGCGTCAGCCTTCCAAGCTGAATGTCGCGGGTTCGAATCCCGTCTCCCGCTCCACCAAACCCCGCCCAAGCGGGGTTTTTCCTCTGGCGATAGTCTGCTAGACTATCGCGCGGATGCGCCCGTAGCTCAGCCGGATAGAGCAGCCGCCTTCTAAGCGGTAGGTCGGGGGTTCGAGTCCTCCCGGGCGCGCCAGGACACGGGGCCGTCCCTAGGTGGAACGGCCCTGCCTTTTTGCAGCCCTCACTCCCACTCGCGGATGGGCACCAGCTCGCCCCCCTCGACCGCCTTGCGGGTGGGCTTGTAGGCCCGGTTGAACCAGATCTCGAGCGTGGCCCGCTCGAGGCTCTTCGGCCCGATGATGTGCTTGCGCACGTAGTAGCCCCCGCCCTCGTCGGCGGAGATCTCGCCGCCCTTGGTCAGGCGTAATTCGACGATCTCGCCGCTCCTGAGCAGCCGGACCCGCACCCACAGCACGCGGTCGCCCTCGGGTTTGACGTGCTCGTCGCGCTTGAAGAGGCTGAACATGGCCCTAATTTACCGCCATCACGCGGCCCCCGGTCAGGGCTACGAGTTGCTGGGGGGTGAGCGCGAAGACCGCGTTGGGGGTGCCCGCGGCGGCCCACACCTGCTCGTACTGCAGCAGGTCGGGGTCGATGAGGGCCTCGAGGGGGGTGGCGTGGCCCACCGGGGGCACCCCGCCGATGGCGAAGCCGGTCACCTCGCGCACCCAGTCGGGCTTGGCCCGCTCGAGGCGCTCCCCCAGCCTCTCCCCCACCTTGGCCTCGTCCACGCGGTTGGGGCCGCTGACGAGCAGCAGGTAGGGCTTGCCCGAAGCGGCCCCGCGGAAGATGAGGGACTTGACGATCTGGCCCACGCTGCACCCCACCGCGTCGGCGGCTTCCTGGGCGGTGCGGGTGGAGGCGGGCATCTCGACGACCCGGAGCTCGCCGAAGCCCCGCGCGTGCAGGGCGTCCTGGACCTTTTGTGCGCTCGAGCTGAGCATGGGGACTCCTCAGCGGGCCGCCAGGTCGGCCAGCAGGCCCGACAGCAGCGCGACGCGGCGGGGGATCTCGGGGATGACGACGTGCTCGGAGAGCTGGTGGGCGTCGGCGCCGAAGAGGCCCAGTCCGTCGAGGGTGGGCACGCCCAAAGCGGCGGTGAAGTTGCCGTCGGAGCCGCCCCCCACCCGGCCGGCGCCGAGCTCGAGGCCCAGCCCGGCCCCGATGCGCTTCGCCCGCTCGAAGAGCTCCATCGAGGCCGGGCTCGGCTCCATGGGCGGGCGGTTGAGGCCGCCGCTCAGGCTCAGCCGGGCGCCGGGCAGGACGGGCTTGAGGGCCTTGAAGGCGGCCTCGAGGCGCTCGTACTCGGCCATGGTCCACACCCGGAAGTCCACCGTCACCGAGGCCTCGGCGGCCACCACGTTGACGGCGGTGCCCCCGTGCATCTTGTTGGGCCCCAGCGTGGTGCCCTTCTCCCAGTCCTGCAGGGCGACGATTTCAAGGACGTGGTGGGCGAGCTCGACCACGGCGTTGACGCCCTTCTCGGGCTCGACGCCCTGGTGGGCGGGCTTGCCGTGGGCGGTGAGGGTGTACATGCCCGTGCCCTTGCGCGCGACCTTGAGGTCGCCGTTGCCCATGGGGGCCTCGAGCACCAGCACGACCTCGTTGCGCCGCGCCGCCGCCTCGATGGCCTCGCGCGAAGCCAGCGAACCCACCTCCTCGTCGGGGGTGAAGAGCACCTCGAGCCGCGGCAGCCCCAGGCCCAGCTCGCGGCTGGCCCGCAGCGCCCACAAGAGCTGCACGATGTTGCCCTTCATGTCGTAGACGCCGGGCCCGTAAGCCCGCTCGCCCTGAACCCGCCAGCCGAAGACCCCGCGCGGGTGCACCGTGTCGTAGTGGCACAGCACCAGCACCTTGGGGCCGCCCTGGCCGAACCTCAGGCTGAGGATGGGCCCGTTTTTGCTCTCCTCCCGGGCGATCTCCCCGAAGCCCCCGAAGTGGGTGCTTAGCCAGGTCGCCACCGCCTCGAGGCCCGGGAGGTCGTGGGAGGGGGACTCGAGCGAGACGATGGCCTCGAGGTCGGCGAGGATGCCGGGGAGGTGGGATTCGAAGTAGGCGAGAGGGGTCACGAGACACATACTAGCGCCCTCGGGGCGCCGCCGTGCATCCTACGTCGTACGCCGAACGCCCAACGCAAGACGCAAAACGCCTCGACCCTCGACTACCCGCCTATACCCCTACCTTCCACTTCGGCCCTTCCCGGGTGTCCTCCACGGTGAGGCCGAGTTCCGTGAGGCGGTTGCGGATCTGGTCGGAGAGGGCGAAGTTGCGCTCGCGGCGGGCTTCCTCGCGGATCTCGAGCAGCAGTTTGATCAGGCCGTCGAGCAGGTCGCCGCCCAGGCTGGCCTCGAGCACGCGCTTGGGGAACAGGCCCAGCACGCCCTCGCCGAGCTGGCCGAAGACGGCCTCAGCGCGGGCGAGGGTATCGCGGCCGGGCTTGTCGGGGAGGGCCTTGTTGAACTCGGTGACGAACTCGAAGAGGGCGGCGAGGGCCTGGGCGGTGTTGAGGTCGTCGTCGAGGGCGGCGGCGAAGCGGGACTCGAGCGCGTCGATGGCCCGCTCGAGACCGGCGTGCCGCCCGGCGGGGGCTTCGGCGACCTGGCGGCGGATCTCGCGGTAGGCGTTCAAGAGGCGCATGTAGCCCTGCTTGGCCGACTCGAGGCCCTCCCAGGTGAAGTCGAGCACGCTGCGGTAGTGGCTGCCCAGCAGGTAGAAGCGCACGGTGATGGGCTCGTGCCGGCTGAGCAGGTCGCGCAGCACCACGAAGTTGCCGGTGCTCTTGGCCATCTTCTCGCCGCCCAGCAGCACGTGGTTGTGGTGCATCCAGTAGCGGGCGAACTTGTAGCCCGCGGCCTCGGCCTGGGCGATCTCGGCCTCGTGGTGGGGGAACTGCAGGTCGATGCCGCCGGTGTGGATGTCGAAGCCCTCGCCCAGGTACTTCAGGCTCATCGCGCTGCACTCGATGTGCCAGCCGGGGTAACCCTCGCCCCAGGGGCTCTTCCAGCGCATGATGTGCTCGGGGTCGGCGCTCTTCCACAGGGCGAAGTCGCGGGGGTCCTCCTTCTCCTCGCGCACCTCCACCCGCGCCCCGGCCTCCTGGTCCTCGACCTGGCGGTTGGAGAGCTTGCCGAAGCCGGGCCACGCGCGCACCCGGAAGTAGACCGAGCCGCCCCGCACGTAGGCGTAGCCGCGCTCGAGCAGCCGCTGGGTGAGGTCGATCTGCTCGGGGACGTGGCCGGCGGCCCGGGGGGCGATGTCGGGGCGGCGCACGTTGAGGTCGTTCATGTCGTCGAAGTAGGCCCACATGTACTTCTCGGCGACCTCCATGGGCTCCAGGCGCTCGAGCTTGGCCCGCTTCTGCACCTTGTCTTCGCCTTCGTCGGCGTCATCGACGAGGTGGCCCACGTCGGTGATGTTGGAGACGAAGCGCACCTTGTGGCCGGTGTGCTCGAGCCAGCGCCGCAGCACGTCGTAGGTGATGGGGCCGCGCGCGTGGCCCAGGTGGGGGTCGCCGTAGACGGTCGGCCCGCAGAAGTAGATGCCCACGTAGCCGGGCGTGCCGGGGACGAAAGGTTCTTTCTGGCGGGTGAGGGTGTTGTAGATCTGTAAGGGCATGGCAGCTTCCTTTCCAAGGGTGGGCGGGTCGTCGGGCTGAAATTCAAAACGCCGGGCCTGGGCACGACGGCACCAGACACCCGGCGATCGGTTCAGCTCAACATCGCACGGCGAAGCTCATGGCTCGAGTATACCTCGAGCCAGCCCCGCCTCAGGCCATGGCCCGCTCCTTGAGCCCGGCCAGCAAGCCGTCGCAGTTCTCCTTCATCAGCTTGAGCACGAGCTTCTGCAGCAGACCGCCGAAGATGGGGATGTTGAGCTCGTACTCGAGCTCTAAGGTGACCCGCGTGCCCCCGTCGGCCGCCTCGAAGGCCCAGGTGCCCTCGTACTTGTCGAAGTCGCCCTCCGGGCTGCGGAAGCGGTTGCGCAGCTCGGCGTCGAACCACTCCTCCTCCTCGATCCAATGCACCTTCTTGCCCATCGCCACCGCCACCCACTCGCTCTTGGAGCGGCCGCCGTCGTCCTCGATGACCCGCAGGCTCTGCACGTCCTTGAGGTAGGGCTTGAGCCCCTCGAGGTCGCGGGCGCAGGAGTAGACGTAGGCGGGCGGCTTGGGGATGAAGATTTCGGATTGCACGTGTGGCATATCGACATAGTTTATCGCTGAACGCTGATAGCTGATAGCCGATGGCCGGGCGCGGGGTGCGGGTCGTACGTCCCACGTCGTACGTCGTACGCAAGACGCAAAACGCAAGACGCCAGACGCCTTGTTCCCCCCTTAACAAGGGGGGCTGGGGGGATAAGCCCTCCCCGCGCGGGGAGGGCCGGCGAGGGGTTCCTCATAGGCCACGAGCCACACGCCACCAGCTACCCCGAACCCCTCACCTCAACAACGCCCCCAGCCGTGCGAAGCGCAGCAGGAGGCGGTCGGCGAGGAGGAAGAAGGTCAGGGTGGGGAGCAGGACGATCCAACTGCCGGCGAGGATGACGGGCCAGTTGGCCGCGCTCTCCTCGACGCTGCGGGCCATGAGGCGGGCGAGGCCGATCTGGACGGTGCGGGTGGCGTCGCTGTCGGTGGCGATGAGGGGCCAGAGGTAGGCGTTCCACCTCGAGATCAGGGTGAAGAGCGCGGTGGTGGCGATGGCCGGGAGCGACAAGGGCACCACCAGCCGCCAGAGGATGGTCCACGAGCCCGCGCCGTCGATGCGGGCCGACTCGTCGATCTCGCGGGGCAGGGCGCGGAACTGCTGGCGCAGCAGGAAGACGGCGTAGCCGTTGCCCACCAGCGGCAGGATCAGGGCCCAGAAGGTGTCGAGGAGGTCCAGGCGGGCCAGGGTGAGGTAGTTGGGGATGAGGGTGAGGTGGCCGGGGATCATCAGCGTGGCCAGGAAGAGGGCGAAGAAGAGGTTCTGCAGCGGGAATTGCAGCCGGGCGAAGGCGTAGGCGGCGAGGATGCTCGAGAACACCGCCGCGAAGGTGGAGACCAGCGCGAAGACGAGGGTGTTGAGGTAGTAGCGCCCGAAGGGCACGGCGTTCCAGGCCGAGAGGTAGTTCTCCCAGTGGGGGGTGGCCGGCACGAGGCGGCCCACGAAGGCCTCGGCAGGGGTCGCCAGCGAGACCAGGAAGCTGTAGGCCAGCGGCAGCAGGACCACGAAGCCCGCGCCCAGGGCGGCCAGGCCTTGCAGGGCGGAGAGGGCTCGAGCCAGACGGCTAGGAGTTCTCATAGTGGACGCGCCGCCCGATCCAGTAGAACTGCAAGGCGGTGAGGGTGCCGAGCAGGCCGAACAGCAGCACCGCCAGCGCGGAGGCCTTGCCGATGTCGAAGAACACGAAGGAGGTGCGGTAGAGCAGGTTCACCAGCACGTCGGTCGCGAGGGCGGGCCCGCCGCGGGTCATGACGTTGACGAGGGTGAAGGTGTGGAAGGCGTCGAGCACGCCCATCACCAGCAGGAAGAAGGTGGTGGGCGCCAGCAGCGGAAGGCTGACGTGGCGGAAGCTCTGCCAGCGGCTCGCCCCGTCAACGCGGGCGGCCTCGAGGTAGGCCTGCGGGATGGCCTGGAGCGCGACGATGTACACCAGCACGTCGTAGCCCAGCTGCTTCCACACCACGACCACCGCCAGCACCAGCAGGGGCAGCTCGAGGCTGCCCAGCCAGTCGGGGCGGCCCAGGCCCAAGCGCCCGAGCAGCAGGTTGACGAGCCCCAAGTCGGTGTTGAAGATCCAGCTAAAGACCACCGCCACCGTCACCGCGCTCGAGACCCCCGGCAGCATCAGGACGCCGCGCACCAGCCGGTTGACGCGGGTCTCGCGCAGCAGCAGCAGGGCCAGGGCCAGGGCCAGCACCAGCCGCACGGGGACGCTGAGCGCGACCAGGCCCAGGCTCACCCGCACCGAGTTCCAGAACTCCGCGCCCCGCAGCAGGTCGGCGTAGTTCGTGCCCCCCACGAACGGGCGCTCGGCGGCGAGGAAGTCCCAGCGCTGGAAGGACAGCACGAAGGACTGCACCGCCGGCCACAGCACGAACAGGGCGAGGAAGAGCCCGCTGGGCAGCAGGTACAAGTAAGGCACGAGGCGTTGCCGGCGAGGCACTGGTATATTCTAGAATTGCTCACTGCCAGACAACCAAGGGAGGGGCCTATGCGAGTTTGGAAGTTCGTCGTCGGTCTGGGGGTGCTGCTGGTACCGTTTTCATGGGCGCAGGTGGAGATCACCGTCTGGCACTCGGTGAACGACCCGGCCCTGCGGCAGTTGATCCAGGGCTTCAACCGCGCGCAGGACGAGGTGCGGGTCGAGGAGGTGTACGCGGGCGACCACAACGAGCTGGTCACCCGCCTGCAGGCCGCGGTGGCGGCGCGGCGGCAGCCGGAGGTGGTCTTCCTCGAGGTCACCCGCTTCGGGCTCTTCGCCGAGCGGGGGGTGCTGGAGCGGCTGGAGCCCTACCTGCGCTCCGACCCCGCGCTGCAGGCCGACCTGCTGCCCGCGGCCCGCTCGGTCTCGACCTACCGCAACCGCACCTACGTGCTGCCGCTGGTGGTGGTGGTGCCGGTGATGTACTACAACAAGGCGCTGTTCGAGCAGGCCGGGCTCGACCCCGCCCGGCCCCCGCGCACCTGGGGCGAGCTGGAGGCGGCGGCCCGGCGGCTGAGCCGCGAGGGGCAGTGGGGCGTCAACATCCCGGGCCAGTGGGTGCGCTGGGCCTTCGTCAAGCAGAACGGCGGGGAGTGGATCGACGAGGGAGGCCGGGTGCTCATCAACGCCGCGCCCAGCGTCGCGGCCTACGAGTACCTGCTGGGGCTGGTGCGGCAGGGCTCGGCCTCGCGCGAGGCGGCGCTCAAGGAGGACGTGGGGCGGCAGCTCTTCTACGCCGGCCGGGTCGGCGTCACCTTCGACTCCTCGGGCAACTACGGCTTCTACGCCCAGAACGTCGGCTTCGAGCTGGGGGTGGCGGCGCTGCCCTGCCAGGTCAAGTGCGCCGCGCCCATCGGGGGGACCGCCATGGGCATGACCGCGGCCGCCCCGCCCGAGAAGAAACGGGCCGCCTGGGCCTTCATGCGCTACCTGCTGCACCCGGAGAACAACGCCAGGCTGGTGACCCAGAGCAACTTCATGCCCCTGCGCCAAAGCACCCTCGAGCGCCCCGAGGTGCAGGCCCACTTCCGGACCAACCCCCAGTGGCAACTGTTCAACCAGCAGCTCAAGGTGGCCTTCCCCCGCCCCCGCCCCCCGGCCATGCCGGCCATCCGGCTGATGGAGGAGACGGTGTGGCAGAGCATGGTGGTGGGGCAGAAGACCCCTCGGCAAGCCCTCGACGACTTCGCGGCCGAGATCCGGCGGCTGCTGGCCCAGCCGTAGCCCCAGGGTCTCGGCGCGCCTCGCGAACGCCCCGCGCGGCCAACCCGGCCGTGCGGGGTATTCGCGGGAACCGCTCTCAAGAACCGGCCGAGCTCTCGGTCAGCGGGAGGACCGGGGCAGCCCTGGCGAGCGGGGCGAGGGGCTGCCAGCGGCCCTCGAGCACCTGATCGGCCGCCGCCCAGAAGGCCGGGCGCCGGGAGGGGGGCAGGCCCTGGGCGAGCCCGGCGAGCACCCCGCTCGCCCGCTCGAGGCAGTCCTGGGCCTCCGCGAGCCGCCCCAGGTGGGACAGCCAGTGCGCCTGCTCGGCCTCCAGCAGCCAGTGCTCCAGGGGGAGCCCCATCGCGGCCGCGGTGTGCGCCGCCTGCCGCAGGCGCTCGAGCCCGGCGTCGAACTGCCCCTGGCAGCCCAGCAGCACCCCCCGCGAGGCCAGCGCCAGCAACGCGTAGCGGGGGTGTCCGGCGAAGTGAGCCTCGAGCCCCTCGACGTCACGCTCGGCCTCCTCGCGCGCGCCGCCCAGCAGCAGCGCCTTGGCCTCGTTCCAGCGCAGCCCGGCGAAGACGCTGAAACGGCCGTACTCCCGCCGCCCCAGCGCCGCCCGGGCCAGCTCGGCAGCCTCCTCCCAGCGGCCTTGCCACAGGCGCAGGTCGCACAGCCGGGTGAAGGGAAATTCCCCGAGCTGGTCCCAGTGGATCCCGACGGCGCGCGCCTCCTCCAGCAGCGCCTCCGCCGTGCCCCAGTCGCCCAGGTTCTGGTGGGCGAGCCCCAGCAGGATCAGGCTGCCCATGCGGCGGGGGGGACGGGCCCGCGCGCTCAGGCGGTAGGCCGACTGGGCCACCTCGAGGCCCTCGGCGTAGTGCCCGGCGGTGAGCAGGGCGAAGCCCAGCGCCAGCGCCGCGCCGAGCTCCTGCTCGTAGCTGCCCGCGCGGGCGGCCAGCGCGTGCGCCTTGCGGGCGGCCTCGAGGCTCTTGTGCGGCTCGCCCGACTGCACGTGCAGCCGCGCCTTGAGCACCCAGCCCTCGGCCTCGCCGCGGGCGTTCTCCGTACGGGCGAAGCGTTGCTGGGCCTCGCCCAGCGCCGCCTCGGCGGACGCCCAGTGGCCCAGGTAGAAGTGGGCGCTGGCTAGGGTGAGCCAGGCCCACGGCTGGATGTCCGAGAGGCCGGCCGCGCTGGAGAGCTCGACCGCCCGCCGGGCGTGTTCGATGGCCTTTTGCAGGCGCTGCCGGTGGTGGGCGGGGTCCTGGCCGGTGCGGCCCATCTGGTTGAGCACCGCCAGGTAGTACTCGGTCTGGGCCAGCTCGGCCAGCAGGCCGTGCCGCTGGGCGATGCGCTGGGCCTCGAGGTGGTGTTCCTCGGCCTGGGCGGGCCGGAGGTTGGGGCCGGCCCAGCTCAGGAGGTGGCCCAGTTGGTTGAGGGCGCGGCACTCGAGCTCGGGCGCCCGGCCGGCCCGGGCCCACTCCAGCGCCCGCTCGAAGGCGGCCTGGGCGCCGATGGCGTCGCCCTGGTAGTGGGCCAGCCTCCCCAGCAGCAGCTCGAGCTCGGCCCAGTCCCGCGCGGAGGCCTGCCCCGAGGCCTGCCACAGCGCCCGGGCCCGCTCCAGGTGCGCCACGCCGTCGGCGTAGGCGTAGGCTTTGACCGCCTGCTCGCCCGCCTGCAGCCAGTAGCGCCCCGCCTCCAGCCCCTTCCCCGCCCCCTCGGCGTGCCGGGCCTTGAGCGCGGGCGAGACCGGGCCGGGGCCGGCCTCGAGGAACTCCAGCACCCGCAGGTGCAAAAATTGCACGACCCCCGGGGGGATTCCGTGCTTGACGGTCTCGCGCCACAGGTCGTGGCTGAAGCGCAGGCCCTGCAGCACGCGGGCTTCGGCCAGGGCCTCCAGGCCCGCGCTGAGCTCGAGGGGGTCGAGGCGCAGGGCCGCGGCGGCCAGCTCGTGGGAGAAGACCTCGCCGGCCACGGCGGCCAGGCGGGCCAGCTCGCGCGCGGTGTGCGGCAGGCGCTCCAGGCGCCGCTCGATGATGGTGGTGACGGTGGGCGAGCGCGGCAGGCGGGCCTCGCCGTGGGCGGTCAGGCCGCCCGCCTCGTCGATGGCCCGCACGGTCTCGAGCACGAACAGCGGGTTGCCCCCGGTGAAGCGGCTGAAGGCCTCGGCCAGGGGCTCGAGGTCGGGGCGGCCCAGCGCCAACAGCAGGCGCCGCACCCCGTCGGGGGGGAGGGGGTGGAGGTCGAGGCGCACGGCCGCCTCGCGCTCGAGCAGCGCCCGGACCTGCGCCTCCACCGCCGGCTTGAGCTCCCCCCGGCGGTAGATGAACACCGCCCGCAGCCCGCCCTCCAGCACCCGGTTGAGCCCGTAAATGGCGGCCTCGAAGCTGGCGAGGTCGGCGTTGTGCAGGTCGTCGAGGATCAGCGTGCCGAGCCCGGGCCCGGCCCGGCGCATCAGCTCGGCGCAGGCCTCGAGGAAGCGCAGCTTCCCCTCCTCGCCCTCGATGCGCTCCAGGGCCAGGGGCTCGGCCTCGAGCTCGGGCAGGATGCGCGAGAGCTCGCGGCGCACCCACAGCGGCAGCAGCGAGCCGGGGTGGCGCTCGAGCAGGCGGCGCAGCAGGCGGGCGAGGGTGGCGTAGGGGATGTCGGCGTCGGTGGGGAAGGCCTCGACGCAGGCAAAAGTCCCCATCCCGGCCGCGAACTCGCTCGCCAGGCGGGACTTGCCCACCCCCGGCTCGCCGGTGATGAAGATCAGGCTCCCGGCGCGCCACGCCGTCTCGAGGGCCTCGAGCTCCCCCTCCCGCCCCACCAGCATCCTGGTCCGGGCGCGCGCGTCGCCCAGGAGGCCGGGGCGGGGCTCGTGGTGGCTCGGTCGCAGCAGGGGCCGCACCAGCAGCTCGGTCTCGAGGGCGGGCTCCACCCCGACCTCGCGCCGCAGCAGCTCGCACAGCGACTGGTAGGCCTCCAGGGCCTTGCCCCGGTTGCCCGCGCGCAGGTAGAGGGTGATGAGCTGGCGGTGCGCGACCTCGTCGAGGGGCTCGAGCTGGATGCGGCGCGCGGTGCTCTCCAGCGCCTTGTGGAGCTGGCCTGCCTCGGCCTGGGCCGCGGCCAGGCGCTCGAGCACCTGGGTCATCTGCTGCCGCAGCGCCTCCCGCCGCAGGGCCACCCAGTCCTCGAAGTCCGGGGCGTCGGCGAAGCCCAGCCCCTCGAGGAATTCCCCACGCCACAGCGGGATCACGGCCTCGTGGCGCTCGAGCAGGGCGGGGTGGTCCTCGGGCAGGCGCAGCACGGCCTCGAGCTCGGACAGGTCGAGCCACAGCGGCTGCTCGGGGGCGAGGGCGATCCAGTCGGTGTCCGAGCGCAACGGCTCGAGCCCGGCCGCCCCCAGCGCCTTGTTGAGCTGGGCCAGGAGGTTGCGCAGCGCGGCGCGGCTGGAGGCCCGGTTGCCCGCGGGCCACAACAGCTCGGCGAGGTGCTCGCGCGACTGAGCCCGCCCCTCCACCGCCAGGTAGGCCAGCAGGGCCACGGCCTTGCGCGGCAGCAGGCCCAGACGCACCCCCCCGGCCCGAAACTCGGGCCTGCCCAGGAGGGCGATCTCGAGGGGGATGGGGCTGGGACTGCGTTTCGACGGCACTGCGCCGGGCCTCCGGTGGGGATAGGGCGGGTGGTTTAGATGCCCCCTTCATTTTACGTTAGTACCCCGTTTTTTCGGCGGTTGCGGGACCTGGCCTCCATCGCCTCGGGGCGTTGCGTTTTCGTTGCGCCCGGGCGCTAGGCTAGCGCCATCCTCGGGGCGCAGGCCGGGGACGGAACGGGGTGAACGAGATGTATTCGGCCAACCGTGCGCTGCTCGCAGGTGGTCCCTCCCACGCGAGCGTGGCACTGGCGAGGCTGCTCGCTATTTGCCTGATCGCCCTCTTCGCCCCCGGCCTGGCTGCGAGGAAGCCTTGTGGGCCCAAGGGCCTGGAGGCCCTTGGGCTTCGCCCCGCCGACCCCCCGAACAGGCCCCGCTAAAAGCCGGCGAAACAGCCGTAGGCCCGGGCACCGCCGGGCCTGTCTTTTTCCGCCGGCGAGCCCCGGGCCCGCGGGGCAGCCCGTCGTGGGCTCGAGGCCCCCGACCGATAACCGCGTCGGGTATGGCTTCATGGGCACGGGGCTTTGCGTCCCCGCACGCGACGCTTTCGCAGAAGGTCTATAGAATCGACTTGTCATGAGGCCCTGTTCCCCGTACCCGACCGCCCGGCGCGGCCGGGAGCCTGTCCGCGCCGGGCTCGGCCTGCCGCCCGGGCCGCCTCGAGGCTGCGGCGCCGGGGGCGCGAGGAAGGCGGTATGAACGCGCCCCGCCCGCCCTCGCTCACCAAGTACGCCACCGCTACGCTCCTGACCGCGCTCGCGCTCGCCCTGACCGGCCTGCTCTTCCCGGAGAGCCGCCGCGACACCTTCATGCTGGTCCTCCCGGCGGTCATGCTCAGCGCGCTGTACGGGGGTCTGGGTCCCGGGCTCCTGGCGTCCCTGCTGGGCGCGGTGGGGGCTACCTTCTTCCTGCTCCCCCCGGCCTACGCCTTTGCCGTCGCGCTCCCCGCCGACCTCCTGCGGCTGTTCCTGTTCTCCGCCACCGCCACCCTCGTCAGCTACCTGGTCGCGGCCCGGCGCCGGGCCGAGGAGGCGGCCCGGGCCAGGAGCGAAATGGTGCGCTTCCAGGCCGAACTGCTCGACGCCGTCGACCAGGCGGTGATCGCCACCGACCTGAGCGGACGCATCACCTACTGGAACCGCTTCGCTCAGGAGCTGTACGGCTGGAGCGCGGCAGAAGCCCTGGACCAACCCCTGATGGACCTCCTGCCCGCTTACACCGAGCGGGCACAGGCCGAGACGATCATGGCCCTGCTGCGGCAGGGCCATAGCTGGTCGGGGGAGTTCGAGGTGCGCCACCGGGACGGGCGGGTGTTCACCGTGCTCGTCACCACCTCCCCCATCCGCGACAGCCGGGGGGAACCGGAAGGCCTGGTGGGCGTCTCCCTCGACATCAGCGAGCGCAAGCGGGCGGAGGAGGCCCTGCGCGAGAGCGAGGAGCGCTACCGGCGGCTGGCCGAGGCCCAGAAGCGCTTCGTGGCCGACGCCGCCCACGAGCTGCGCGCCCCCCTCACCGCCATCCAGGGCAACCTCCAGCTCCTGCTGCGCTTCGAGGGGATCGACGAGCGCGAGCGCCGCGAGGCCCTCTCCGACGCCGCCCGCGAGGCCGAGCGCCTGTCGCGCCTGGTCAACGACATGCTCGCCCTCGCGCGCGGCGACGCGGGGCTGCGGCTGCGGCTGGAGCCCGTCCGGCTCGACGAGGTGCTGCAGGAAGCTTTCGTCACCGCCCGCGGCCTGGGGAACCGGCACCGGCTCGAGCCGCCCGAGCCACGGCCGCTCACGGTGCGCGGCGACCGCGACCGGCTCAAGCAGCTCGCCCTGATCCTGCTGGAGAACGCCCTCAAGTACACCCCCGAGGGCGGGGAGGTGCGCCTGGAGCTGGAGCCGGGGGAGGGCTACGCCGAGCTGCGCGTGCGGGACACCGGCGTCGGCATCGCCCCCGAGCACCTGCCCCACGTCTTCGAGCGCTTCTACCGCGCCGACCCCTCGCGCTCGCGCGACCCGGGCGGCACCGGGCTCGGCTTGTCCATCGCCAAGTGGGTCGTCGAGCAGCACGGGGGGGAGATCCGGCTACAGAGCGAGCCGGGCAAGGGCACCACCGCCGTCGTCCGGCTGCCGCTCGAGCGGGCCAGGCAGCCAACGCCCTCCGCCAGCGAGGGAGGCTAGCCCACGAGGTTTCTCGCGGATCGGCCACGCGATGCCCCGCGAGGTTGAACCAGCCGCCGGCCTCGCCTCACCCGCCCCAGGCGCTCGACAGAAGAGCGCCGGGGCCGATACTCTCAGCCCCGGCGCCGTGCGGCACCCGTTGTTTACTGGGCCGAGAGCGTGTTGATGATCTGGAACAGCGGCAGGAACATGCCCGCGACGATCAGGCCCACCACACCGCCCAGGAACACGATCATGACGGGCTCGATGGCGGCGGTGAGGCTGCTGACGGCCTCGTCCACCTCGCGCTCGTAGAAGTCGCCGATCTTCTGCAGCATCACGTCGAGGGCGCCGGTCTCCTCCCCGATGGCGATCATCGAGCCCACCATGGGCGGGAAGACCTGGGGGTAGGCCTGGATGGTGGCGTAGACCGGCTCGCCGGCTTGGATGGTGGTCTTGGTCTCCTCGAGGATGTCCTCGATGATGGCGTTGCCGGCCGTGCCCTTGGTGATGTCGAGCGACTCGACGATGTTGACGCCGCTGGTGATGAGCAGCCCGAAGGTGCGCGAGAAGCGGGCCAGCGCACTCTTCTTGTTCAGGTTCCCGAACACCGGCATCCGCAGCTTGATGCGGTCAACCACCCTGCGGCCTTGTTCGGTGCGGTAGTAGGCGCGGTAGGCGAAGTAGCCCACGATGGCCAGCAGGATGAGGAGGGGCGTCCCTGCCCGCAGCGCGTCGGAGATGGCGATGAGGAAGCGCGTCAGCAGCGGCAGCTCCGAGCCGAGGCCCGACAAAATCCCCGCGAACTGCGGCACCACGCCGGTCAGCAGGAAGTAGGTGACGCCGATCGCGAAGACGAACACGATCGCGGGGTAGGTCAGCGCCGAGCGGATCTTGCCGCGCAGCTCGAGGTCTTTCTCCAGGAAGGTCGCCAGCCGGTCGAGGATGGCGTCGAGGGTGCCCGAGGTCTCCCCCGCCTTGACCAGGTTGACGTACAGGCGCGAGAAGAGCTTGTGCTTGGAGAGCGCGTCGCTGAAGGTGGTGCCGCCCTCGACCTCGGTGCGGATCTCCTTGATGATCTCGCGGAATTTCTTGTTCTCGGTCTGCTTCTCGAGGATCGCCAGCGACTGCACGATGGGCAAGCCCGCCGAGAGCATGGTGGCGAGCTGCCGGCTGAACACCGCGAGGTCCTTGAGGCTGGGGCCCCGGTCGAGCCCCGGGAGCTTGACGTCGGCCTGCAAACCCCTGCCCTGCTCCTTGATCTCGGCCACGAAAAAGCCCTTGTCGCGGAGTGAGCGGGCAGCCGTACGGATGTCCTCGGCTTCGATCACCGCGGCGATCACGCGCCCCTCGCGGTCACGAGCTTTATAGTTGAAACTCGGCATACTGGTAGTATAGCCAGGGTTGAGGGGCGGAGGTGTCCGTTTTCCACCCTGGCTCAAGACATCATGAACGCAGCACAGGCACAGTTGTTGGCAGTGCTCTTCGCCGCGGGCCGGCCCGTGGGCCTGAGCGAGCTCACGGCCTTAGCCCCGGAGGAGACCGTCTTGCGGGAGCTGGTGGGCCTGGAGCACTGGCTCCTCCAGCACCCCATCGGCGTACAGCTCGAGCGGGTGGCCGGCGGGTGGCGGCTGGTGGTCCACCCCAACCACCTCGACGCGGTCGAGCGGGTCCTGCGGCCCAACCCGCCCCGGCTCTCGCGGGCGGCCCTGGAGGTGCTGGCGATCGTCGCCTACCAGCAGCCCATCACCCGCGCCGAGCTCGAGGCCGTGCGCGGGCGCAACGTGGACGGGGTGCTGGAGGGGCTGCTCGAGCGCGAACTCGTGCGGGTGGTGGGCGAGAAGGACAGCGTGGGCAAGCCCAAGCTCTACGGCACCACCGACCGCTTCCTGGAGATCTTCGGGCTCGAGAGCCTCGACGACCTGCCCGAGCTCGAGGAAGGCCCCGTGCTGCTGCTGCGCGGCTAGAGCGCTCTTCACAATTACTGAGCCATTCACAACTCGATTGCACTGTCCTGCACAGCACCGTTGCCTCCCGGATGGGAGGCAACGTCTGTGAAGGGTGCGATAAGCCCCGGCCCGCCGATCCCTGATAATATGCCGTGATGCGTTTGCGGGTTGACCTTCAGCGGAACAAGAACGCTTACCCCGACCAGGTGATCGCGGTGGCCGTGTTCCACGGCAGCGTCGTCGGGGCTTTGCTCAACCAGGGGGCCAGCGAGGTCTGGGTGGCGCCGAGCATCCGGTCGGCCCGGCTGCTGGCCCGCCCCGGCGACGTGCTGCTGGGCGAGGAGGAGGGCATGCCGCCCGAGGGCTTCCACCACAGCCTCTCCCTGCGGGACCTCCTCAAGACCGACTTCTCCGGGCAACGGGCCGTGGTTTTCGCCTACACGCTGTGCAAGGCGCTGGCCCCCACCGACACGCGGGTGATGCTGGGCTACTTCCGCAACGCCCGGGCGGTGGTGGAGGCCAACCTCGACGCCCGCGAGGAAGTGGCGCTGGTGTGTGCCTCCGACGCGAGCGGGGAGCCCAGCCTGGGCAACATCCTGGCCGCGGGGTTCCTGGCCAAGCGCATCCAGCAGCTCGCCAAGGCGGAGCACCTCGAGGGAGCCATGCTGGCCTCGAGCCTGCTCAGGGCCTTTCCCGACCCACAGGAAGGCCTCTTCGCCAGCGCAGTGGGGCAGCGGCTCTACCGCATGGGCCGCAGCGAAGACCTGGCCCTCGCCAGCCTCATCAGCGTCGAGGACGTGATCCCCGAGCTCAAGGAGGTGCGCGTGCTCGACGCGAAGGAGTACGGCCTGAGCAAGAACCGCCCGGTCTACCGCTTCGGGCGCCGGGGGGAATGATGCGGCGGGCGGAAATCCTAGGGCTGCCGGTGGACCTCGTAGGCCTCGAGGAGGCCGTGGAGCGCATCGGGCGGATGCTGGACGCGCCGGGCACCCACCAGGTCATCACCCTCAACCCCGAGTACGTGGTGCGGGCCCAGGGCGACCCCGAGCTCGCGCGGGCCGCGCGGGAGAGCGAGCTGGTCACCGCCGACGGCGTGGGCATCGTCTGGGCGGTGCGCCGCCTCACCGGCGAGCGGTTGCCCGGCCGCGTGACCGGCGCCGACCTCACCCCCGCCCTCCTCGAGCGCTTCGGCCCCCGGCTGCGGGTGTTCTTCCTGGGCGCCAGGCCTGGCGTGGCCGAGAAGGCCGCCGAGAACGCCCGGGCCCGCTGGGGCATCCAGGTGGCGGGCGTGCAGGACGGCTACTTCAAGGACGAAGCCCCGGTGGTCGAGCGGATCGCCCAAGCCCGGCCCGACCTGCTGCTGGTGGGCATGGGCGAGCGCCAGGACCTGTTCATCCACCGCCACAAGGCCCGGCTGGGGGCCAAGGTCGCCATCGGCGTGGGCGGGGTGCTGGACGTGCTGTCGGGCGAGGTCAAGCGGGCGCACCCGCTGGCCCAGCGGCTGAAGCTGGAGTGGCTGGTGCGCATCGCGGGCGACCGCAGGCGCTGGGGGCGCTTCCCGCGGCTGCTCCGGTTCGTGCGGCTGGTGCGGGCGGCGGGGAAAGCCCATAGCTGATGGCCGACCGCCAAGGCGTCAGTCCTGCGGCGCCGGCTGGGCCTTCACCAGCGCGTAGGCGTAGCCGTCGGTGAGGGCCTTGAGGGAGGCCTCGAGGCTGTTGCGGCTCGCGCCCACGGTGGTCCAGCGCTCGCCGGCGCGGTGCATCTCGATCACGACGCGCACCCCGCTCGAGGTGCCGCTCTCCTGGCCGCTGAGGATGCGCATCTTGTAGTCGGAGAGCTCGATCTCGCCGATCTCGGGGTAGAAGGCCTGCACCGCCTTGCGGAAGGCCACGTCCAGAGCTGAGACCGGGCCGAACTTGCTCTCCCCCGCCGTGTGCTGCACGCTCTCCCCCACCTTCACCCGCACCGTGGCCTCGGCCCAGGTGGGGGTGTCGGGGCGGTCGTCGTTGGCGTGCATGAACACGCTGAAGCCCATCAGCTCGAAGGGGAGCTTCCCCCCGCGCAGCCGGTGGGCCAGCAGGTAGAAGCTCGCCTCGGCGCCCTCGAAGGAGTAGCCGGCGTGCTCGAGCTGCTTGACCTCCTCCAAGAGCGCCCCCGCCGTCTCCTTGGGCACCTGCACCCCGGCCTCGGCCAGCTTGGCGAGCAGGTTGCTCCGGCCCGAGAGGTCGGAGACCAGCACCCGGCGGGTGTTGCCGACTGCCTCAGGTTCGACGTGCTCGTAGGTGCGGGGGTTTTTCAGGACTGCCGAGACGTGGATGCCGCCCTTGTGGGCGAAGGCCGCGTCGCCGACGTAAGGCGCACGGATGTTGGGCGTGAGGTTGGCCCGCTCGTCCACGTAGTGCGAGACCTCGCGCAGCTCGGCGAGCTTCTCCCGGCTGATGCCCTGTAGCTCGAGCCCGCACTTGAGGATCAGGTTGGGGATGGTGCTGGTGAGGTTGAGGTTGCCGCAGCGCTCGCCGTAGCCGTTGACGGTGCCCTGCACGTGGGTCGCCCCGGCCCGCACGGCGGCCAGCGCGTTAGCGACCGCCAGCTCGCCGTCGTTGTGGGGGTGGATGCCGACGCGAACGCCCGGGAAGGCCTCCACGACAGCGCGGGTGATCTCGGCGACCTCCTCGGGCAGGCTGCCGCCGTTGGTGTCGCACAGGCACAGCGTGTCGGACCCGCCCCGCACGGCGGCCTCGAGCGTCGCCAGGGCGTAGCCCCGGTTGGCCTTGAAGCCGTCGAAGAAGTGCTCGGCGTCGTGGATGACCCGCCGGCCCTGGCTCACCAGGTAGGCGTAGGTCTCCTCGATCATGCGCAGGTTCTCCTCCAGGCTCACCTCCAGCGCCTCGGTGACGTGGAAGTCCCAGGACTTGGCGACCACCGTGACCACCGGGGTGTGGGCCCCCAGCATGGCCTGCACCGAAGCGTCGTCGTGTGGCCTCAGCCCCTTACGCCGGGTCGAGCCGAAGGCCACCAGCCGGGTCCGGCCCAGGTCCACGCCCCTCATGCGGGCGAAGAACTCGGCGTCCTTGGGGTTCGACCCCGGCCAGCCGCCCTCGACGAGCGGCACGCCGAAGGCGGAGAGCCGCCGGGCGATGGCTACCTTGTCGTCGCTGGAGAGGCTCACGGCCTGCCCCTGGGTGCCGTCGCGCAGGGTAGTATCGAGGATTTCGATCATGTCTACTCCAACCTCTCCAGATCAGCCAAGTCCTGGCTTCTGCCGGAGGCTCGTTTGTTTTTGCGTAGGTCCCGAGGCTGATGAGGGGGATCCTAATACCATCCACCTCGAACTCCTGGCGGTTTTCATAACACTCCGCGAACTCCACGCCCGAGGGTTTGGTCAATAAATCGATCCGTACAGGCGGGTATCCAATCTGGACAACCGTTCCGGCTTCGAGAAAGTCCTCGGCCTTCAACCCCAACGAGGCGAAACCGACACTCTCGATAGCCTTGACTACCTTCTCGGCATTTTCTCGCGAGGCTTCAATCCAGATATCGAGGTCTTTGGTGTACCGGGGATAGCCGTATAAACCTACAGCGTATCCCCCTATCAGCAGATACCTAACTTGGTGTTGGTTTAAGCACTCTAAGAACTCGCTGAAGTCGCGGCTGAGCAGTGCCATATTTCCACTCGTTATATTCGGCGCGGATGGACTCTATGGCTTCGAGGCGTTCCTCTATGGGCCGCGTCCTCCAGTACGCCGCGTCGGAGGGTTCCTCGCCCACCCTGCCCTTGAAAACAACCGCCGCAATTTGCCGTGGCATAGCCCAATTTTACCACCTCCCCGTCCCCAGGTCGCGCCAGCCGTACGCCCATTCCACGAGTTTCTTCCCGCCCACCTCGATCTCCCGCTCGCGCACCTTCACCCCGCCCATGCGCTCGTAAAAGCCCGTGGTGGGGTTCTCGGCCAGCACCCACAGCAGCATGGAGGAATGGCCCCTCGAGGCCATCTCGCTCGTGAAGCGGCGGAAGAGCTGCCCCCCGGTCCCCTTTCCCTGGTGTGCCCGCAGGAGGTAGAGGGCCCACAGCTCGCAGGAAAACTCCCCGTCAGGCTCTTGCGGCGGGCCCCCGGCCACGAAGCCCACGACCCCGTGTTCGGGGGCCTCGGCCACGAACAGCACGCCCTTCCAGCCGGGGTGCTCGAGCCCGCTCTTCCACATCTGCTCGCGCCGCTCGTAGGAGAGCGAGGCCAGGAAGTCGCCGGGGACGATGCCTGCGTAGGTCTCGCGCCAGGAGTCCACGTGGACGCGGGCGATGGCCGGGGCGTCGTCGGGGCGGGCCGGGCGGACGGTCACGGGTATACCGGGGTGGGGTGCCATACGGTGGGAAAGGGTTCGTAGAAGCGGTGGAGCAGCTTTTCCCAGTCCTGGTACCGCGGCGACTGCCGGGAGCCGGCGGTGTGGGCCTCGAGCGTGTCCCGCTCCACGAGCAGCAGGTAGAGGCTGGGGTCCTCGAGGGCGCGGTGCAGCCGGTGCCGGCGGTAGCCGGGGGTCGAGGCGATCGGGCTCGAGGCTCGCCCGAAGGCGGCTTCGAACTCCGGCCCCTGACCGGGCTTGACGCTGGGGTAGGCGGACTCGAGGACCATGCTGTTCCTGGCCTACGGCTATCGCCCATCGGCGGCTTCAGAAGGAAGCCTTCAGCGCACGATGCCCTTGATCTGCACCTCGTCCAGGCTCGGCGGGTGCTTGGCCGCCTGCCCGGCGACCAGCTTGTTGGCCGCGTCGAGGTAGGCGCGGGCCGAGGCCTCGATGATGTCGGGCGAGATGCCGTGGCCGGTGGCGAGCGCTTCGCCGAGCTTGAGCTTGACCGTGACCTCGCCCAGCGCCTCGGTGGTGCCGGTGACGGCCTCCACGCGGTAGAGCTCGAGATCCGGCTGGATCTCGATGGCCTCGGCGAGCGCCTTGTAGACCGCGTCCACCGGCCCGTCGCCGATGGCCGTGGTGGTCACCTCGCCCTCGGGGGTCTTCAGGCGCACGGTGGCGGTGGGCAACATGCCGTAGCCGGAGAAGAACTGGAGCTGCTCGATGCTGAACAGGTGCGCGGTGGGCGCGGTCTCGCTCTCGACCAAGGCCCGCAGCTCCTCGGTGCTGATGGGCCCCTTGCGGTCTACGATCTCGCGGAAGCGCTGGAACACCGCCTGCATCTGGCTCTCGCCGAGCTCGTAGCCCAGGTCCTGCAAGGCCTTCTTGACCGCGGCCCGGCCCGAGTGCTTGCCCAGCACCAGCACCGCGGCCTCGCGCCCGACCATCTCGGCGTTCATGATCTCGTAGGTCTCTTTGTTCTTGATCACGCCGTCCTGGTGGATGCCCGACTCGTGGGCGAAGGCGTTGTCGCCCACGATGGCCTTGTTGGGCTGCACCACCATGCCGGTGTAGCGCTCGACCATGCGGCTGATGCGGTAGATCTCGCGGGTGTTGATCCGGGTCTCGGCCTGGTAGTGGTCGCGGCGGGTGTAGATCGCCATGACCACCTCCTCCAAGGCGGTGTTGCCGGCCCGCTCCCCGATGCCGTTGACGGTGCACTCGATCTGGGTCGCGCCGTTCTCCACCGCCGCCAGGCTGTTGGCGGTGGCCATGCCCAGGTCGTCGTGGCAGTGGGCGGAGATGTGCACGTCGCGCCCGCGCACCACCTCGCCGTGGATGCGCTTGATGAGGGCGCCGTACTCCAGCGGCGTGCCGTAGCCGGTGGTGTCGGGGATGTTGATGGTGGTGGCCCCGGCGGCGATGGCGGTCTCGTACAGGCGCAGCACGAAGTCGAAGTCGGCGCGCATGACGTCCTGGGCGCTGAACTCCACGTCGTCCGTGAAGGTGCGGGCGTAGCGCACCATGGCGTCGGTGAGCTCGAGGACCTGCTCGGGGGTCTTCTTGAGCATGTACTCCAGGTGCACCCGGCTGGCGCTGGTGAAGACGTGGATGCGGCGCTTCTCGGCGGGCTCGAGCGCGGCCGCCGCCCGCTCGATGTCGAGCTTGTGGGTGCGGGCGAGCCCGCAGATCACCGGCCCCTGCACCTCGCGGGCGATCTTGTGCACGCACTCGAACTCGCTCGCCCCGTTCACCGGGAAGCCCGCCTCGATGATGTCCACGTTCAGGCGGGCCAGGGCGTGGGCGATCTCGAGCTTCTGCTGCAGCGAGAGGGCTACGCCAGGGGATTGCTCCCCGTCCCGAAGCGTGGTGTCGAAGATTCGGATGTGGCGCATAAAAAACCTCCGGTTGGGTCTTACGCCTTACGCACTACGCCAAAATCACTTCATGCTCATCGCATCCTCTAGGCGGGAACTGCTTTTAGCCCTGGGCGTACGACGTAGGACGCAAAACGTACGGCCATAAGGGCCTAATCCCCCGCTACCTCTTCCTTGGAAAAGCGCGACTTCAAGAAGGGCATCATCGCGCGCAGCTTGGGGCCGACGACCTCGATGGGGTGGTTCTTCCAGTGGTTGCGGTTGGCGTTGAGGGTGGGCTGGCCCACGGCGTTCTCGAGCATCCACTCCCGCGCGAACTCGCCCTGCTGGATCTGGCGCAGCACCTCGCGCATGCGGGCCTTGGTCTCCTCGCGGTTGACCACCATCGGGCCGCGGGTGTAGTCGCCGTACTCGGCGGTGTTGGAGATGGAGTAGCGCATGCCGGCGAAGCCCGACTCGTAGATCAGGTCCACGATGAGCTTGACCTCGTGCAGGCACTCGAAGTAGGCCATCTCGGGGGGGTACCCGGCCTCCACCAGCGTCTCGAAGCCCGCGGCGATGAGCTGGGTCAGGCCGCCGCACAGCACGGTCTGCTCGCCGAAGAGGTCGGTCTCGGTCTCGTCCTTGAAGGTGGTCTGGATGGTCCCGGCGCGGGTGCCGCCGTTGGCCTTGGCGTAGGCCAGCGCGGTGGGCAGCGCCGAGCCGGAGGCGTCCTGGTAGATCGCCACCAGCGAGGGCACGCCCGAGCCCTTCTCGTACTCGCTGCGCACGAGGTGGCCCGGGCCCTTGGGGGCGACCATCCACACGTCGAGGTCGGGGCGGGGCTTGATCTGGCCGAAGTGGATGTTGAAGCCGTGGGCGAAGGCGAGCGCGGCCCCCTCCTTGAGGTTGGGCTCGACCTCCTCGCGGTAGACCTTGCCCTGGGTCTCGTCGGGGAGCAGCACCATCACCACGTCGGCCTTGCGCACCGCCTCGGCGACGGGGAGCACCTCGAGCCCCGCCCCCCGGGCCTTGGCCTCGTTGCGGCTGCCCGGGCGCAGCCCCACCACCACCTTGACGCCGGAGTCGCGCAGGTTCATGGCGTGGGCGTGGCCCTGCGAGCCGAAGCCCAGGATCGCCACGGTCTTGTCCTTGATAAAGCCCAAGTCTGCGTCGGAGTCGTAATAGATCTTCATCGGATGGTTCTCCCTTCGTATCGCGGCGCTTCCGCGCCGAAAAAGGCAGACCCTGCGGCCTGCCTCACACCGCCGGCTTCTTCTCGCGTACCTTCAACACCTGCTCGCCGCGCGAGAGCGCGACCGCGCCGGTGCGCATGACCTCCAGCAGGCCGTAGGGCCGCATGGCCTCGACGAAATTCTGCACCTTGCTCGAGTCGCCGGTGAGCTCGAAGATGATCGACTTGCGCGCCACGTCCACGATGCGCGCGCGGAAGGCCTCGGCGATGTCCTTGATCTCCAACCGCTCCTCCATGCCCGGCACCGCCACCTTTACCAGCGCCAGTTCGCGCTCGACGTGGGGCTCGGAGTGGTCGGTGACCTTGATGACCTCGACGAGGCGGTTGAGCTGCTTCTCGACCTGCTCGAGCACCCGGTCGTCGCCCGTGACCACCAGCGAGACGCGCGAGAGCCCCTCCTGGTGGGTGCGCCCCACCGCCAGCGACTCGATGTTGAAGCCCCGGCGGGCGATCAGGCCCGCGATGCGCTGCAGGACGCCGGGCTTGTCCTGGACCAAAACGGAAACCACGTGTCGCATGAATTCTCCTTATCCGCCCCTCGCCCCGCGGGTCAGTCGCCGGCCTCGACGGTCTCGCGCGGGTTCTCGATGATCATGTCCTCGGCGGCCCCGCCCGAGGGGATCATGGGGAACACGCCCTCCTCGTGGTGCACGCGGCACTCCAGCAGCACCGGGCCGTCGTGCTCGAGCACCTCCCGCACGGTCTCGGCCAGCCGGGACTTGTCCTCCAGGGTCACGCCCTTGATGCCGTAGGCCTCGGCCAGCCGGGCGAAGTCGGGGTTGGAGTCGGCGAGGTAGACCTCGCTGTAGCGCTTGGCGTGGAAGAGGTCCTGCCACTGCCGCACCATGCCCAAAAAGCCGTTGTTGAGGATGACGATCTTGACGGGGAGGTTGTACTTCTTGACCGTGGCGAGCTCCTGCAGGGTCATCTGGAAGGAGCCGTCGCCGTCGAAGTCGATGACGGTCTCGCCCGGCCTCGCCAGCGCCGCGCCGATGGCGAAGGGCAGGCCCACCCCCATCGTGCCCAGCCCGCCGGAGTTGATCCACGAGCGGGGCTTGTCGAACTTGAAGAACTGCGCGGCGAACATCTGGTGCTGCCCCACCCCCGACGTCACCACCGCCTTGCCCCCGGTGGCCTCCCAGAAGGCGTGGATGACCTCCTGGCTCTGCAGGTAGGGCTGGGGCTTCCAGCTAAAGGGGTGGCGGGTGCGCCACTCGTCCACCTCCTGCCACCACTCCTCCAGGCGCAGCTTCTTCGCGCCCTTGGCGAGCTCGGCGGCCACCCACTTGGCGTCGCCCACCACCGGGATGGCGGTGTTGACCAGCTTGCCGATCTCGGCGGGGTCGATGTCAACGTGGATGATGGTGTGGGCGTTGGGGGCGAAGCGCGAGACCTTGCCGGTGACGCGGTCGTCGAAGCGCAGGCCGATGGCTAAGATGGTGTCGGCGTACTGGATGGAGCGGTTGGCCGCCACCGAGCCGTGCATGCCGGGCATGCCCAGGAACTGCGGGTGGGTGCCGGGGAAAGCGCCCAGGCCCATCAGGGTGGGGATCACCGGGATGCCCGACTTCTCGGCGAACTCGACGACCTCCTTCGAGGCGTGCTGGGCCCCGCCCCCCACCATCAGGATGGGCTTGCGGGCCTTCTCCAGCGCCTCCAGCGCCCGCTCGATCTGGCGGGGGTGCCCCTTGAAGGTGGGCTTGTAGCCGGGGAGGTCGATCTCGGCGTCGAAGCTGCCGGTGAAGGGCGCGAGCTGCACGTCCTTGGGGACGTCCACCAGCACCGGCCCCGGGCGCCCGGTGGAGGCGATGTAGAAGGCCTCGGCGATGACGCGGGGGATGTCGCGCACGTCGCGGATCTGGAAGTTGTGCTTGGTGACGGGCTGGGTGATGCCGCAGACGTCGGCCTCCTGGAAGGCGTCGGTGCCGATGAGCGCCTGGGGGACGTTGCCGGTGATGGCGACGACGGCGGTGGAGTCCATCAGCGCGTCCTGCAGCCCGGTGACGAGGTTGAGGGCCCCCGGCCCCGAGGTCGCCATCACCACGCCGACCTTGCCGCTGGCGCGGGCGTAGGCGGTGGCGGCGTGGACCCCGCCCTGCTCGTGCCGCACCAGGATGTGCCGGATGGGGGAGTCGTAGAGGGCATCGTAGGTGGGCATGATGGTGCCCCCGGGGTGCCCGAAGAGGGTGGTCACCCCCTGCTTCTCCAGCGCTTTCAGGATTGCCGCCGCTCCGTTCATACACGCTCCTCTTCCAAAAAAACTCCCCCGGGAAGTATCCGGGGGTTTGCGATGCGCTTAAGCTCGTACAGCTACACCCTATCCCCGGCAGGCCCGATAATTACTAGGCCTACTACGACTAGGGTTAGGGCGAGGCTCGCAGGCATCTTGCCTGTGAGTCTACGGGGCTTTGGTATACCGTGTCAAGCCGCCCCTCGAGGCTAAGGGCCGCCCCCGCCCATCTCCTCGAGCACCCCCAGCACCGCCTTGGGCTCGAGCTGCCCCTTGAACCAGACCACGGGGCCGAGGATGCCCTCGAGGTCGTCGCGGCTGACTTTTAGCCGCTCGGAGACCGCGAGCACGAGGTTGTCCAGGCCCGCTTTTCTCACCTTCTCGAACTTGCGCCGCAGGTACTCGGGGTGCCAGAAGCCCACGATCTCGACGTAGACGGTGCGCCCGCCGGGGTGGCGCAGGGCGAAGTCGGGGAGGAAGACGGTGCCCTTGAGGTCCACCACCTCCACCTCGCGCTCGAGCGCCCACTCGCTGCCCAGCTTCTCCCAGCGCCTGGCGAAGGTGGCCTCGAGCATCGAGTCGAACTCGGGCGGCTTGGGGTAGTGCGAGACGAGGTTGTTGCGCGAGCTGAGCGCGTACTCGACCTCCTGGCCGTGGAGGTTGAGCCGCGCCAGCAGCTCCCACCGGCTCACGTGGAGCAAAGCGGGCAGCAGTGCGGCCATCTGCACCCCGTAGCGGCGGGTCTGGGCGAAGAGCGAGCTGGGGCCGTCCACGTGCACGCGGTAGCCCGAGTCGAGGTCGCCCTCCACCACCCACATCAGCCGGTAGAACTTGAGGTAGCGGAACAGGCGCTTGTACTGCCCCGAGGTGTTGCGGTGGGCCTGGACGACGAGCTCGGTGGCGTAGTACAGCAGCCCCTGGGCCTGGGCGAGGTTGTAGCGCTCGAGCAGCCCCCGGGGCGTGAGGTCGGGGACCGAGACCAGGACGTGGTTCTCGGGGAGGTCGGCGTAGAGGGCGTCGCGCAGGACCTCCCCCTCCAGCTTGAACTCCTCCCCCAGCTCGCCCAGCACCGCCAGGGCCTCGCGCTCGCCGTAGCCGCGCCCGGCGGCCAGGGTGAAGGCCTTGCGCCGCAGGAACTCGGGCTCCACGAGCGAGCGCACCTCGAAGGTGGCCTCGTTCAGCGCCAGGTGGGCCAGGCCGCGCACCAGGCTGTAGTCGGGGGAGTCGCCCTCGAGCGCGAGCAGGGCCTCCTCGAGCTCCCCCCGCCGCCGGCTCAGGTGCTCGCCGATGACCCGCAGCACGCCCTCGGCCCAGGGCAGCCCCTTCTCGGGCCGGGTGAAGCGGGGCGTGGCCCGCCCGCCGCGCACGGTGTAGTGCAGCAGCTCGGAGGGGAGCATCAGTCCTCCCCCAGGTCGTCCCAGAGGATGGGCTGGTCGGCGAAGGCGGCGTTCTCGAGCCGCGAACCGCTACCCCCCGGGAACTCGAGCCGCGCACCGCTACCCCCCGTAACGAGCCGCGAACCGCTACCCCCCGTAACGAGCCGCGAACCGCTACCCCCCGGGTCGAGCCGCACCCCCTCCCTGCGCCGCTCCGAGACCCGTTCTTCGCGGGTCTCTTTGGCGATGACCTCGTAGAGCACGGCCCGCTTGCCCTCCGAGCGGCGCAGGATGCGGCCCAGGCGCTGCACGAGCTCGCGGGGCACGCTCGAGCCCGAGAGCACCACGCCCACGCTGGCGTCGGGCACGTCCACGCCCTCGTTGAGCACCTTGCTGGTGACGATGGCGCGGTAGGTCCCGTCGCGGAAGCGCTCGAGGAACTCCTGCCGCTCCTTCACGCGGGTCTGGTGGGTGAGGCAGGGGATGAGGTAGGCGCGGGAGACGGCGTAGGCGGTGTCGTTGTCGGCGGTGAAGATCAGGATCTTCTCCCCGGCGTGGCGGGCGAGGATGACCTCGAGCGCCCGCAGCTTGCCCGGCGTGGCCGCGGCGATGCGCCCAGCCTCGCGGTGCGCGCGCATGGCCCGCCGCCCGGCCTCCGAGCGGGCCGACATCATCACGAAGCGCTGCCAGCCCTGCAAGGTGCCCAGCCCCAGCCCGTGCTCGTCGAGGAAGCGGTTGCGCTCCTCGAGCGCCTGGTGGTAGGCCTGCCGCTCGGCCAGGCTGAGGTCGGTGTAGATGCGCTCGATGCGGTACTCGGCCAGCACGTCGCCCTGCAGCTCGGCGGCGTGGCGGCGGTAGACCAGCGGCCCGACCAGCTCGGGCAGCTCCTCGTGGCGCAGGTCGGCCCGCTCGAGGGTGGCGGTGAGGCCCAGGCGGTAGGGCGCGAGCGAGAACAGGGCGATGGCGCGGTAGAAGTCGGTGGGCAGGTGGTGAACCTCGTCGAAGACCAGCGTGCCGTAACGGTTGCCCAGCTTCTCGGCGTGGATGGCGGCCGAGTCGTAGGTGGCGACGGCGAGTTCCGTCACCTCGTGGTAGCCCCCGCCGATCAGCCCGACGTAGGCGCCGGGGAAGGCGGCGCGGAGGTGGGCGTACCACTGGTGCATCAGGTCGAGGGTGGGCACCACCACCAGCGCGCTCCTGCAGGCCCACGCGACGGCCGAGAGCCCCACCAGGCTCTTCCCCGCCCCCGTGGGCAGCACCACCAGCCCGCGCCCCCCGGCCCGCCTCCAGGCCGCGAGGGCCGCCTGCTGGTGCGGGTAGAGCGCGTGCGGCGGGGTGAACTCGAGCTCGAGCTTCCCGTACGCCGGGGCCCGGTTCTCCCGGATCTGGCCCCGCAAGACCCGGATCACCTCGGGGTAGCTGATGGCCGGGGCCCGGTACGCCTCCACCCGGGGGTCGAACTCGAAGGGCGCGGGCGGCAGGCTGGCGAAGCCCTCGAGCAGGAGGGTTCCCCGGTCGAAGCGCAGCACCGCCATGGGAGTTCCACCATAGCCCTCGATCTGTTAAAACACAAATTCGCAGGTCACGATCAATAAATAACAGAATAGTTGTAGAAAACGCGCTTTCACAAGGGCCCCAACGCCCCCTTTGTGACCCGGCGTTACCTCTTATCCCCGCTTAACCCGCCCAAAAGGTAACGATCGGGAGGCGCTTTTGAACCAATGGCCGCGCCCTTGCTTGCTACCCTTGGCTCTCGAGGAGGTGGTTCATGCGCAGAAATACCCATACCGATAAACATCTGCGAACCGTCTACTCGGTGTTCGCCACGGGAGCCGTCCTGTGGTTCGTCGGCGTCGTCGGGCTCCTGCTGACCCTTCAGGGCGGGACCGACACGGTGCGGCTGATAGCCGGGGTCGTGATGTTCTTCGGGCAGATCGTCGCCGCCTTCGCGGTCATCCTCAAGCAGTTCCCGCCCCGCGAAGCCCGCCAAAAGCAGGCCCCAGCCCAGCTAGCGACCGACCAGTAGCGAACACCGAGGACAAAGAAGGGGCTCCGGCAAGGGGCCCCTTCGGAATTGGCAGCAAGCGGTGAGCGGTCAGCCTTCAGCGGTCAGCTATCAGCGATAAGCAGGTGGCTAGTGGCCCGTGGTGAAGGGAACCCCTCCCCGCACGCGGGGAGGGTTTATCCCCCCCAGCCCCCCTTGCTAAGGGGGGAGTAAGGCGTCTCGCGTCTCGCGTTTGGCGTTTGGCGTCTTGCGTACGACGTAGGACGTACGACCCACGCCAGCGTCCGGCGATCGGCTATCGACTATCGACCGTCCGGCACGACACGGTAAATCTTGCTGTCGTCGGTGGAGAAGTAGATGAAGCCGTCGGGGCCTACCGTCACGTCGCGCAAGCGGCCGTAGGGGCCGGACGAGTCGCTCAGCTTGCCGATGATGAGCTCCTCCTTGGCAACGGCCTCGCCGCTGAGCTCGAGGCGGTACATGCGCCCGGTCTTGAGGGTGACGAAGAAGAGGCTTCCCTTCCAGGCGGGGAAGGCGTCGGCGTTGTAGAAGGTCATGTCGGAGATGGCGACGGTGCGGTCGGCGTAGTAGGCCTTGGTGGCGGGCTGGTAGGGTTGGCGGTCGGGGCGGTCGCAGGGGTCTTCGCCCTTGCACTCGGGCCAGCCGTAGTTATAGCCCGGCTTGATCAGGTTGAGCTCGTCCTTGACGTCGGGGCCGTGCTCGGTGGACCACAGCTTGCCGGTGGCGGGGTCGAAGGCCAGGCCCTGCGGGTTGCGGTGGCCGATGCTCCACATGGCCTTGACCGCGCCGGACACGTCGGGGTCGTTGTAGTAGGGGTTGTCGGTGGGGATGGAGCCGTCGAGGTTGATGCGGAAGATCTTCCCGGCCAAGAGCTTCTTGCTCTGGGCCTTGGCGTCGTTGCCGGGCTCGCCGGGGACGTTGGAGGGGGCCGCCGCCGCGTCGCCCATGCTGACGAAGAGGTGCTTTTTGCCGGGCGAGAGCAGCACCCGGCAGCCGTTGTGGTTCCACCAGCCCAGCATGTCGTCGAGGAGCTTGACCTCGCCGGTGAGGCCAGAGCCCGAGATCACGAAGCTCGAGAGGCGGTTGCGGGCGTTCTCCTCCTTGCTGGAGTCGCCGTTTTTCCAGTAGGAGTAGCAGACGTAGACCTTTTTGTTCGCGGCGAAGTTGGGGTCGAGCTCCAGGCCCATCACCCCGCCCTCGCCTTCGTCGCGCACCGCGGCCGAGGAGGCGTAGGCGGTGACGCTGCCCGAGGCGAGCTCGAGGGCAAAGAGCTTGACGCTCGATTGGTCGCGGTCGGTGAAGTAGAGCCTGCCGTCGGGGCCGAAGTTGAGGCTCCAGATGGTCCCGGCCTTCACGTCCTTGACCAGCTCGACCTTGTAGCCCCCGGCGGGCACGGGGTCGGCGGTCTTGGCCGAGGCCTCCACCCAAGCGCTGCTCGCCGCGCCGTTGGTGGCCTTGAGGCGGTAGGCGTAGGCGGTGCTCGGCTGCAGGCCGCCGTCGGTGTAGGTGGTGTCGGCGGGCTGGGCGACCTCGGCGTAGGCGGCGGCGCCGGTCTTGCGCTCGAGGACGTACCCCTTCGCGCCCTGGACGGCCTGCCAGTCGAGCTTGACGGCGTTGGGGGAGACGGCGGCGGCCTGGAAGCCGGCCGGGGGCTCGAGGGTTTGGCCGGGTTTCTGGCAGGCCACGGCCAGCACCAGCAGCAGGGGCAATGCGGTCGTGCGGTTCATCCGGGAATTCCTCCTTCGCGGGCCCTTCGGTTCCTCGCCCAGGTTTATCCCCGCGCATTTTCGCTTTAGTAGGGTTGCGTGAATTTTCCTTTACCCAGCCTCAGGCGCGGGGGGCGGGCGCCAGCCGCCGCGCGATCTCGGCCACCGCGGCGCGGGCGTGCTCGCGGCCGTTCTCGATGAACACCGTGCGCGTGTCGGAGCCGAAGCCGGCCGAGCCCGCCACGAACAGC
The DNA here is from genome assembly GCF_003574345.1 of Calidithermus terrae. Lineage (NCBI taxonomy): Bacteria > Thermotogati > Deinococcota > Deinococci > Thermales > Thermaceae > Calidithermus > Calidithermus terrae. Next base: position 33,611 of record NZ_QXDL01000001.1, on the reverse strand, counting down.
CCCGGCAAGGAGGTCTCGTAGGCGGCGGAGAGCACGGGCTGGTCGCCGTGCTCGTCGAAGCGGATGCCCGCCTGGCGCAGCAGGCGGTCCACCGCGCGGTAGCCGATGTGCACCACGACGAAGTCGGCGGGGAGGGTCTGGAGGCCACCGGGCTGCTCGACGGTGAGGCTGCGCGGCCCGATCTCGAGCACCTTCGCGCTCAGCAGGAGCCGGATCGAGCCTTCCTTGACCCGGTTCTCGAAGTCGGGCTTGAGCCAGTACTTGACCCTGGGCCGGATCTCGGCAGCGTGGTGGACCACCGTCACCCTCGCCCCGCCCCGGTAGAGCTCGAGGGCGGTCTCCACCGCGCTGTTGGAGCCGCCGACCACCACCACCTCCTGCCGCCAGTAGCCCAGCGCCTCGTCGATGCCGTAGCGGACGTGGGGCAGCTCCTCCCCGGGCACCCCCAGGCGGTTGGGGTTGTCGTAGTAGCCCGTGGCGACGACCACGAAGCGGGCGCGGTGGCTGCCCTCGCCGTCGCGTCCGCGGTAGCCGACCGTGAAGTTGCCCTGTGCCCCGGCGATGCCCGTGACCTCGGCGTAGGTGTGCACCTCGAGGCCCTCCACCTCCGCCACCCGGCGGTAGTAGGCCAGGGCCTCGCGGCGGGTGGGCTTGGGGGCGAGCGAGGGGAAGGGGTGCCCGCCGATCTCGAGGTTGCGGGCCTCGGAGAAGAACACGGTCTCGCGGGGCCAGCGGTAGAGGGTGTTGAGCAGGGGCCCCTTCTCGAGCACCAGCGCCCTCAGCCCGCGCCGCTTGGCCTCGATGGCGGCGGCGAGCCCCACCGGGCCGGCCCCCACGACGATCAGATCCCACATGCCCCCCATGCTACAGGGCCGGGCTTAGGGGAAACTGTTCCCCAGGAAGCGTAGGCCGCGCCTGCCCGAGGGCGCCGCTTCTCCCGGCCGCGCCCTCGCGTCTCGCGGGGAAAACTGTTGCGTACAGCACGCGAAAACTGAGTTGGTGGGGGGCGCGGTCCTCACGAAGAGTGCTCTAAGCTTGTGCATGTATGGAGTGGATCGCCAACCCCGAAATCTGGACCGCGCTCGTCACGCTGACCGTGCTCGAGATCGTGCTGGGCGTGGATAACGTCATCTTCATCTCGATCCTGGCCGCGAAGCTGCCCAAGGAGCAGCAGGACCGCGCCCGCCAGACCGGGCTCTTGCTGGCCGCGGGCATGCGGCTGCTGTTCCTGCTGGCCATCGGCTGGATCATCGGCCTCAAGGCCACGCTCTTCACGGTGCTGGGGCAGGACATCTCGGGCAAGGACATCGTGCTGATGCTGGGCGGGCTCTTCCTGATCTACAAGGCCACCAAGGAGATCCACGAGAAGCTCGAGGGCGAGGAGGGCCACGCCAGCGCCCGCGTCGCCCCCACCTTCGCCGCGGTGATCGGCCAGATCCTGCTGCTGGACCTGGTCTTCTCCATCGACTCGGTGATCACCGCCGTGGGCATGACCCCCTACGTGCCGGTGATGATGGCCTCGGTGATCGTGGCGGTGGCGATCATGCTCTTCGCCTCCAAGAGCATCTACGGCTTCGTCAACCGCCACCCGGCCGTCAAGATGCTGGCGCTGTCCTTCCTGCTGCTCATCGGCGTGAGCCTCATCGCCGAGGGGCTGGGCCAGAAGATCCCCAAGGGCTACATCTACTTCGCCATCGCCTTCGCGGTCTTCACCGAGTGGCTCAACATCCGCGCCGGCAGCCGCAGCAAGGCCAAGCCGGTGCAGCTTCACCAGCCCTACGAGCAGACGAAGGAGTAGCCGGCAATTACCCCCCGGGCGGGCGGGCCTCGAGCTCTTCCAGCACCGCGTTCACGGCCCCGAGGAGGGGCCGGATCTTTTCGTCGGGGACCCGCGAGAGCGCCTTGACGATCTGCTCGAGCGCGGCCTGGTCGAACTGCCGGGTGATCGTGCGGCCCTGGGGGCTCAGCCGCACCTGCTTCTCCCGGCGGTTGGCGGGGTTCTCGGCGCGCTCGAGAAGCCCCTGCCGCACCATGCGCTCGACCATCTGGCTGGCCGCCGCCTTGGAGAGCCCGGTGCGCGCGGCGACCGCGGAGACCTTGAGCGACTCGTTCACGCTCAGCTCGTAGAGCGTGTTGATCTCGCGCAGGGTGAGGCCGTGGATCTGGGCCATCTCGCTCACCTGCCCGGTCCAGTCGGCGAAGGCCACCTCGCTCAGCCGCCACAGGGCCTGGGCCAACTCCTGCCGTAGGGCGTCCACCCCCCCATCTTAGGCCAAAACGGCGAACGGTTCGGCGAGCCGCTATTTACGGTTGGCAAAACAGTTTGACAAACCAAACCTTCGCGGCTAGAGTGAGCCCATGGCGCGCTCGGGCCTGCTGGTGGTGCTGGCGATCCTGTTCGTGGACGTCGCGGGCGAGGGGCTGGTCTACCCCATCACGCCCAGCTTCCTGCAGGCGCTGGGCGGCGGCACGGCGCAGGAGGCGGCCCGCCTCTACGGCGGGTCGCTGGCGCTTTACGCCGGGCTGACCCTGTTCTTCGCCCCGGTGTGGGGGATGCTCTCCGACCGTTACGGTCGCAAGCCCGTCCTGCTGCTGTCGATGGCGGGGGCGGCGGCGGGGAACCTGCTCACCGCCCTCGCGCCGGGCCTCGAGCTCTACTTCCTGGGCCGCGTCGTCGCGGGGGCCACCAGCGCCAACCTGGTGGTGATCAACGCCTACCTGGCCGACGTCTCGCCCCCCGAGCAGCAAGCCCGCAGCTTCGGCCTCGTCGGGGCGGTCTTCGGCGTCGGCTTCGTGGTCGGGCCCGCGCTGGGCGGCCTGGTGGGCGACTGGGGCTTGCGGGTGCCGTTCTGGATCGTGGCGGGCTTCTCGGCCTTCACCTTCACGCTGGCCCTGGCGCTGCTGCCCGAGTCGCTGAGGGCGGAGAAGCGCAAGCGAACGCTGCGCTGGCTCGAGGCCAACCCCTTCGGGGCGCTGGCCGCCCTGGGCCGCTACCCGCTGCTGCGCGCGCTGGCCTGGACCATCCTGCTCAACGGCCTGGCGATGAACATGCTGGTCGCGGTGTGGATCCCCTACGTCGCCTACCGCTACGGCTTCGGCCCCGCCGAGAACGGCCTCACCCTGGCGGCCTTCGGGCTGATGACCGCCCTGGGGCAGGGGCTGGTGGTGCCCTGGCTGGTCCCGAAGCTGGGGGAACGGCGGGCCGTCGTGCTGGGCCTGGGCGTGAGCGCGCTCAGCTTCGTGCTCTACGGCCTCGCCAGCGCCCCCTGGATGCTCTTCGCGGTGCTGGCGGTCACCACGCTGGGCGCGGTGGACGAGCCCGCGCTGCAGGCCCTCATCAGCCGCAGCGTCCGGCCCGACGAGCAGGGGACCGTGCAGGGCGCCCTGGCGACCCTCGGCAGCCTGATGGGCGTCGTGGGCCCGGTCGCGGGCACCTACCTCTTCAGCCGCTTCACCGGGCCTCAGGCGGTAACACAGCTCCCCGGCGCCGCCTTCTTCGCCGGGGCATTGTGCGTGGCGCTCGGCTTGGGGATCGCCTACCGCGCGCTGCGCCGTTTCGCCCCCCGGCCCAGCCGGTAAAATGGCGAAGCCATGAGCTACCGCATCGAAAAAGACACCATGGGCGAAATCCAGGTCGAGTCCAGCCGCTATTGGGGGGCCCAGACCCAGCGGTCGCTGCAGAACTTCCCCATCGGCACCGAGCGCTTCAAAATGCCCCGCAGCATAATCCGGGCGCTGGGCATCCTCAAGAAGGGCGCGGCGCTGGCCAACGCCGAGCTCGGCGAGTTGCCCCGCGACAAGGCCGAGCTCATCGTGCGGGCCGCCGACGAGGTGATCGCCGGGAAGCTCGACGAGCACTTCCCGCTGGTGGTCTTCCAGACCGGTTCGGGCACCCAGAGCAACATGAACGCCAACGAGGTGATCTCCAACCGGGCCATCGAGCTGGCGGGCGGGGTGCTGGGCTCTAAAGACCCCATCCACCCCAACGACCACGTCAACCGCGGGCAGAGCTCCAACGACACCTTCCCCACCGCCATGCACATCGCGGTGGTGGAGGAGCTGCACCGCCAGCTCTACCCCAACGTGAAGAAGCTGCGCGACACCCTGGCCGCCAAGGCCGAGGCCTACGGGGGCGTGGTCAAGGTGGGCCGCACCCACCTGCAAGACGCCACGCCCATCACGCTGGGCCAGGAGATCGGGAGCTGGGTCGCGCAGATCGACTACTGCCTCGAGCAGGTCCGCCACGCCGAGCAGGGCCTCTACGAGCTAGCCATCGGCGGGACCGCGGTGGGCACGGGCCTCAACGCGCACCCCCGCTTCGGCGAGCTGGCCGCGGCCTACTTCGCCAAGGAGACGGGCTTCCCCTTCGTCTCGGCCCCCAACAAGTTCGCCGCGCTGGCCGCCCACGACGCCCTGGTGACCACCAGCGCCGCGCTGCGCACCCTGGCGGGGGCGCTGATGAAGATGGCCAACGACGTGCGCTGGCTGGCCTCGGGGCCGCGCAACGGCATCGGGGAGCTCGTCATCCCCGAGAACGAGCCGGGCAGCAGCATCATGCCGGGCAAGGTCAACCCCACCCAGAGCGAGGCCATGACCATGGTGTGCGTGCAGGTCTTCGGCAACGACGCGGCGGTGGCCTTCGCCGGCAGCCAGGGCAACTTCCAGCTCAACGTCTTCAAGCCCGTGATGGTGTATAACGTGCTCACCAGCGTCCAGCTCCTGGGCGACGCCTGCAGCGCCTTCAACGACCACTGCGCGGTGGGCCTCGAGCCCAACCTCCCCCGCATCCGGGAGAACCTGGAGAAGAACCTGATGCTCGTAACGGCGCTTAACCGCCACATCGGCTACGACAAGGCCGCGGCCATCGCCAAGAAGGCCCACAAGGAGGGCACCAGCCTCAAGGAGGCCGCGCTGGCCCTGGGCTACCTGAGCGAGGAGGAGTTCGACCGCTGGGTGGTGCCCATGGAGATGACCCGCCCGAGCGGTTCCTGAAGCTTTTCCGTCTCCGACGACAATCCCCGCCTCGCCCGAGCGGGGATTGCCCTTTGGGAGTGGGAAAATCACCCCGTGAACTTCGTTACATTAACCGGGTCTTGGTCATTTTCCCGCCTGCGACGGCAAGGGGGCGGATATATTTGCTTTGTAATCGCTATAGGAGTCCACAAGGGAGTAGCAGCTCAATGTGGTGGCGAGACGAGGCCCGAACCATGACCCCTAACTCTTCCCACCCCCCCCACGGCCAGGCCCCGCGTAAGATGCTGGGCCGGTTCCTCGCGTGGGTCCTCCCGCTGGCCCTGGCTGCCGGGTGCAACCCCGCGACCCCGCCCGCGACGGGAGACGTCCCCCTGAGCGCGAACCAGCCCCGTGCCGACTTCGTCCTGACCGTGCCGCTGGCAGGCTCGGAGAGCCGCTCGAGCCTCGAGGCGCGGTACGGGGGCAAGGCCCTCGTCTGGGAGAGCGGCCGCTACGCCATGCTGGGGCTCGACAGCAAGACCGCCGAGGCCAAGAAGGACGTGATCGTGGCCGACAACCTCACCCTCGAGCCCAACGACTGGAGCTTCCTCTCGGGCGGCCAGGCGGCCTGGATGAGCGGCTCCTCCACGATCTGGGCCGGGGGGACCTCGACGATCTGGGCCGGGGGAACCTCCACGATCTGGGCCGGGGGGACTTCGACGATCTGGGCCGGGGGGGAGTTCACCTGGATGCCCGAAAACACCGCGATCTGGAAGCGCGTCCGGCTCGAGCAGGGCCACCGGCTGGCGAAGAATCTCGGGTACGGGGTGAAAGTCGCCGTCATCGACACCGGCATAGACCTCGAGCACCCGGCCCTGAAGGAGGCCCTGGCGCCGGCGGGCGAGTGGTGGGACTTCTACGGCAACGACCCCGTCCCGCAGGAGGAGGGGGTTTTGGGCCAGGGCGGCTACGGCCACGGCACCAACGTCGCGGGCATCGTCCGCCAGGTGGCCCCCCGCGCCACCCTGCTGCCCCTGCGCGTGCTGGGCCCCGACGGCTACGGCGACGTGGTCGCGGTGGCCGCGGCCATCAACTGGGCCGTGGTCAAGGGCGCCAAGGTCATCAACCTGAGCCTGGGCAGCGACCAGAAGCACGACGCCATCGAGCAGGCCATCCGCGCGGCCAACGCCAAGGGCGTGCTGGTGGTGGCCTCGACCGGCAACACCGGCGATACCAACGTGACCTTCCCCGCCTCGACCATGGCCGACGACAAGAACGGCTGGAAGCGCCTGAGCGTCACCAGCGTGAACCTCGCCGACGCCAAGTCGGGCTTCGCGACCTACGGCAAGAGCGTCGAGCTGGCCGCGCCGGGCGAGAACGTGTACGGCCCGGCCCCTGGGCTGAGGAAGGCCGCCTGGACCGGCACCTCGATGGCCGCGCCCATGGCCTCGGGGGCGCTGGCCTTGGCGCTGGGCGAGGAGCTCGAGGTCCCGGCGGCCAACCTCGCCGACGAGCTGCGGGTGCGCTCGAGCGACATCTACAACAACGGCCTCAACGAGGCTTACAAAGACCAGGTGGGGAAAGGACGCCTCGACCTCGAGGAGTTCCTGCGCAACGTCCTCGACGACTGAGGCGCTGGGCGTGAACGACGTGAGCGAGGCCAGCTCCCCACCCGACGGCACCCTGGGCGAGGGCGACGTGGCGCAGCTCGAGCCCGCCGCCCTCACGCCGGGCTCCCCCCCGCTCACCGCCGATCAGGCCGGGGCGCGGCTCGAGGAGGGCCTGGCGCTTTACCGGCAGGGGAGCCTGGGCGAGGCCATCGGGGTCCTGGTCCAGGCCCAGCAGGGCTTCTTCACGCTGGGGCACCTGGCACCTCTGGCGCAATGCCTGCTGGCGCAGGGGCGGGTCTACCGGGACCTGGGGCAGCTCGAGAAGGCCGTGCAGCAGTTCGCCCAGGCCTCCTCCCTCGCCCGCCAGGCGGGCGACCACAAGGCGGTGGTGGAGGCGCTCAACCTCGAGGCCAGCGTGCTGAGCATCCAGGGCGAGCACGCGCGGGCCCTGGAGCGCCTGAGCGAGGGGCTGGCCGCCGCGCGCCGCCGGGGGCTGGCGGAGACCGAGGCCAACATCCTCAACAACGCCGGCCAGGTGCACCTCGCCCTGGGCGACCACGCCCAGGCCCTCGAGCACCTCAAGGCGGCCTACGAGCTCTTCAGCGCCCTGGGCCTGAAGTCGCGGGGCGGCATCAGCAACCTGGTCAACCTGGGCATGCTCTACCAGCGGCTGGGCGACTCCGCGCGGGCGCTCGAGTTCTTCGAGCAGGCCCTCGCCGCCAGCCGCGAGGCGGGCGACCAACTCGCCCAGACCGCCGTGCTCAACAACCTGGCCAACCTCTACCTCGGCAAGGGCGAGTGGGCCAAGGCGCGCACGCTCTTCCAGAAGGCGCTCAACAAAGCCCGGCAGCTGGGCCTGAGGCAGTTCGAGGTCGATAACCTCGACGGGCTGGGGCAGGTCTACATGGCGCTGGGCCAACACCCACAAGCCCTGCGCACCCACGTCCAGACCCTCGCCATCGCCCGGGCCCTGGGCGACCGCGAGGGGGAGATCGACGCCCTGCTCAACCTGGGGCGCAGCCACCTGGCGATGGGCCGCTTCGGGCAGGCCCTGGGGCCCCTCCAGGAGGCGCTGAGCCTGGCCCAGAGCCTGGGCAACCGCCGCTCGGCTTACGAGGCGCACGAGCGCCTGTGCGAGGCGCACCGGGGCCTGGGCCGCTTCGAGCAGGCGCTCGAGCACCACCAGGAGTTCCACCGCCTCGAGCGCGAGGTCTTCAACGAGGAGAGCGAGCGCCGCACCCGGCAGCTCAGCGTGCAGTTCGACCTCCAGCGCGCGCGCAACGAGGCCGAGATGTACCGCCTGCGCACCGAGCTCGAGCAGAAAGCCCGCGAGGAGGCCGAGGCCAAGGTGCGCGAGCGCACCCGCGAGCTGGAGGAGGCCCACCTCGAGGTCGTCAACCGGCTGGCGCTGGCCGCCGAGTACCGCGACGACGCCACCGGCGAGCACACCCGCCGCGTGGGGCGCCTCTCGGCCCTCATCGCCCGCACCCTGGGCTGGCCCGAGCCCGACGTCGCGCTCCTCCAGTCGGCCGCCCGCCTGCACGACGTGGGCAAGATCGGCATCCCCGACGCCATCCTGCTCAAGCCCGGCAAGCTCAGCCCCCCCGAGTTCGCCCTCATGCGCCAGCACACCCACATCGGCTCGCAGATCCTCTCCGGCGGCAATTCCAAGCTGCTGCAGATGGCCCAGGAGATCGCCCTGGCCCACCACGAGCGCTGGGACGGCACCGGCTACCCGCTGGGCCTGGCCGGCGAGCAGATCCCGCTCTCGGCCCGCATCGTGGCCGTGGCCGACGTGCTCGACGCGCTGCTCAACGAGCGCCCCTACAAGCCGGCGTGGCCGCTGGAGCGGGCGGTGGAGGAGCTCGGGCGCCAGAGCGGGCGGCAGTTCGACCCCGCGGTGGTGCGCGCCTGCTTGGAGGTCATCCGCCAGGGGCTGCTGGAAGAGGGAGCGCCGGAGTAGCGCCAAAAGTAGTGCCCTGCCCTTTGCAGGGGGGGCGGTGAATTAGAATCGGCCTTGGAGGTGGAAGCATGAGTTATCCTTTCAAACTGCCCGACCTTCCCTTCGACAAGGCCGCCCTCGAGCCCCACATCGACGCGCAGACCATGGAGATTCACCACGGCAAGCACCACGCGGCCTACGTCAACAACCTCAACGCCGCGCTGGAGAAGGCCCCCGAGCTCCAGGGCTGGAGCCTGGAGGAACTCCTCGGCCGCATCACGGAAGTGCCCGAATCCATCCGCCAGGCCGTCATCAACAACGGCGGCGGCCACCACAACCACACCCTCTTCTGGGACATCCTCACCCCGGGCGGCTCCCAGCAGCCCACCGGCCGCCTGGCCGAGGCCATCGGCGCCGCCTTCGGCTCCTTCGACGAACTCAAGGCCAAGATGACCCAGGCCGGGGCCACCCGCTTCGGCTCGGGCTGGGCCTGGCTGGTGAAGGACGGCGAGGGCAAGCTGCAGGTGTATTCCACCCCCAACCAGGACTCCCCCCTCATGCAGGGCCACACCCCGCTGCTGGGCATCGACGTGTGGGAGCACGCCTACTACCTCAAGTACCAGAACCGCCGCCCCGACTACCTGGCGGCGATCTGGAACGTGATCAACTGGGACAAGGTGGCCGAGCGGCTTTAGGCTCGAGCGCGGGCACCGAGGCCGGGGGGATCCCCCCGGCCTCCGCCTTTGGTCCGCCGACGCCTGGCCTTACGGGGTGGTGAAGTTGAAGGTCTCCGACTGGCCGATCCCGCCGTCCGCGTCGGGCCCCGCGCCGCTGCCGAGCAGGGCGACCTTGACGTAATCCCTCAAGAAGCCGCCGGGCCCCGCCGCGAGGTCGGTGGAGGTGAAGGGCGCGACCCCGATGACCTGCCACGAGTAGCTGACGGCCCCGGAAGTGGGCAACCCCAGGCCGATGGCGCTCAGGTCGGGAATTTTGGTGGTGTTGGCGGTGGTGATCACGTAGATGTCGGGGTTGGAGCCGGCCAGGTGCTTGAAGTAGAAGACGTTCACCCCGCCGCTGAAACCGGTGGTCTGGAAATCGGTGTTGATGGTGACGCCCGTGGCGTTGTTGACCGGCACCGTCAGGCCAGGGGCGGCGGTCAGGCTGACACTGACCCCGGAAGCGTTGGTCGCGGCCCCGGCCTTCCAGGCCAAGGACGACTTGACCCCGCTACTGGCCGTCGCCAGGAGCGAAATGGTCGCGCCGGTGATCCTGGGGGTGACGTAGCTGAAACCGGCGGCGGCCGAAGCGTCGGTGAGCAGGACCGTGCCCGATCCGGGGGCTACCCGCAGGTTGACCCTGCGCTGGTTCAGGGTATACCCCGCCGGGACGCTGACGCTCCCGCTGAAGGTGTCCTCGGCCAGGCTGCCCAGCGTCACGTCCTGATTATTGAAGGTGCCGCCGTTGCTGAGGGTGAGGGCCTTGCTCCCGAAGCCCTTGTAGTCGATCGGGAAGCCGGTGCCTGGGTCGAATTGCCACTGCAGAGCGTACACGTTGCCCGAGGTGCTGTCCGGGCCGAACCACGCGGCGCTCACCGGGCCGTACGCGGGACCGGCGACGCTGCTGCCGCTCTGCAAAGTCTCGGGCGAGCCAAAGAACACGCGGGTCGTGTGGTTGGCGGGGTTGGGGAAGCCGGCGCCGCCGGAGAGGTTGCCCGAGAAAGAGGCAGACTTGGGCGGGGTGAAGGACGCGAGGTTGATGGCCGTCAGGCTGGGGTCCGAACGCGTCAGCCCCTTGTAGTAGTTGACGATCTTGGTCCCGCTGTTGAACACCACGGCGTCGTAGGGGGTGCTGACGTTCGGGATGCTAAAGGTCCCGTCGGAGGCCGTGGTAGTGGTAGTGTTGCCGATCCTGACGGCGAGCCCGCCCACTCCCTGGCCGAAGAAATCGATCACCTTGCCCGAGACGGTGATGCTGGCGGGCGGGTTGATGGTGATGGTGGCGTTGTCGGAGAGCGAGCCGGAGGTCGCGGTGAGGGTGGCGGTCTGGGGGCTCGCCACGGAGGCGGGCGGGGTGTAGGTGGTGCCGGCGCCGGTGGTCGTGGAGATGCTGCCCGGCCCGCTTAGGCTCCAGGTGATGGTTCCCGAGGCGCCCGTGAGGGTCGCGGTGAAGTTGACCGGCGCGCCTCCGGCCACGACGGTCTGCGTCTTAGGAGAAACCGTAAGCTTGGGTGCCCCTCCACCCGGGCACGCCACCAGCAGCAGCAAGAGCAACGAGCCTAACAGCACCCTAGACATAGGACCCCATCGCTTCATATTCCCTCCTGCGACTGACCCCTTGGTCAGGCTACGCGAAGGGTAACAACGGCGGTGTTAAATCCCCGTTACAGCGGGGAGGGGCTCAACGCCCATCCGTCGGGCCTCGTCGGGCCGCGCCTCCGTGGCGTTCGCGTCCGTCGCGGGGGCCCGGGCTCAGGGGCTATGGAAGGACCGGCTACTTGAGTGCCTTCCCCAAGGCCCATCGGACGAAGCGGTTGTTCAGCAGCCGCGCGGAGAGGTCGGGGGGCAGGCGCTCGGAGAGGCCGGCGAGGTGCTGTTGGGTGCGCCCCAGCAGATCCGCCCCCGCCTCCTCCCCCAGGGCCCGGGCCCGGGCGTACAGGATGAAGGGCAGGTCGAAGATGCCCTCGGCCCACTCCTCGCGGCCCTCGTAGGCCAGCCTCGAGGCCTCGAGCGCCCTCTCGCGCTCGCCCCGGCGCAGGTAGGACAGGGCCAGCCCGGCCAGGGCGCGGGCGCGGTCGCGGCCCTGCCGGCGCTCGCCCCAGTGCTCGGCGGCGCGGGTCAGCACCTCCTCGCCCTCCTCGTGGCGGCCCTGCTCGACCTGGGTGAAGCCCAGCGAGAACAGCGCGTAGCCCAACGTGGCCTGCTCGCCCAAGCCCTCCATCACCCGCAGGGCCTGCTGCAATTGCTCCACGGCCTCCCCCAGCCGGTTCTCCACCATCAGGGCCGTGCCCAACGAGGTGCGCAGGATCGAGACGTCGCGGTAGGCCCGCACGGCCTCCGCCTCCTGCAGCGCCTGGCGCAGGGCCTGCTCGAGCCCGGCGCTCAGCCCCACCGCCCCGGCGTTGAGGCTCAAGATGTGCAGCGCGTCCCACACCGCCCACAGGTCGCCGCGCTCGCGGGCCTCGGCCAGCAGGGTCTCCCCGGCGGCGATGCTGAGGTGGTAGGCCCCGCGCACGAAGTCCACGATGGCGCCGTCGGCCTTGAGGCGGCGCAGCAGGAGGTCGTCGGCCAGGCCCTCGGCCAGCACCAGCGCCTTGTTGTAGGCCTCGCGGGCCCTGGCGTGGTCGCCGATGCGCGAGTAGTAGCCCGCCAGGTTGCGCAGGGCGTGGGCCTCCATGGGGCGGTCGCCCGAGATCTCGAAGTAGCGGATGGAGTCGGTGAGGGGCTCGAGCTGGGCGTCGGGGTCGCCGCCGCGGTACTCCAGCCAGGCCAGCCGGAACAGGGCCTGCCCCTTCTGCCAGGCGGTGCGGGCGAGCTCGAGGGCCCGCCGCGCGGTCTGGGTGCCCTCGGCCACCTGCCCGGACTGCACCGCGGCCTCGGCCTCGAGCAGGAAAAGCCGGAAGCGCTCCTCCGGCACCTCGCTGGAGAGCCGGGCGAGCTCCAGGCGCTCGGCCTGGGCCTGGTCGCCCAGCGCCAGCCTGAGCTCGGCGCACTCGGCCAGCACCTGGAAGCGCTCCTGGGGCGGGGCCATGGGGCCCATGAGCTCCAGCGCCTTGGTGTAGTGCACGAGCGCGGTGCGGCCCAGCGGCCCGGCCCGCAGCTTGCGGCCCACGGCCAGGTGGGCCCGCGCGGCCTGGGCCAGTTGCCCGGCGGCCTCGAGGTGGTAGGCCAGCCGCTCGGGCGGGGCGCCGGTGTCGCGCAGCACCTCGGCCAGGCGGTGGTGCACCCGCCGGCGGGCGGCCTCGGAGAGGGTCTCGAGGACGGAGGAGCGCAGCAGGTCGTGGGCCAGCGCGTAGCCCTCCGGGCCCTCCTGGACGATGCCGCTGCCCAGGAGATGGTCCAAGGCGGTGTCGTCGCTGCTGAAGGCGGCCAGCACCGCGGGGGCGAGCGGGGCGTCGGCGATGGCGAGGGCCTGGGCGAGCTCGCGGGCAGGGGCGGGGAGCCGCTCGAGGCGCTGCTGCACCACCTCGCGCACCGAGGGCGGCAGGGGGAGCTCGCGGTAGTCGGCGGTGATGGTGTCGAAGGGGGTGTGCCAGCGCCCGCCCTCGACCCGCAGCAGGCCCTGGTCGAAGAGGAATTGCAGCGTCTGGAGCAGGTACAGCGGGTTGCCCGAGGTGGCCTGGTGCAGCCGCTCGGCGAAGAGGGTGCCGCCCTGGGTGCCGGAGAGGCGCTGCACCAGCTCGTGCACCCCGGTCTCGGGCAGGGCCTCGAGCGCGCGCACGTGCAGGCGCTTCTCGCCGCTCAAGGGCCGCAGGGCCTCGTAGAGCGGCCGCCCGCGCTGGTAGCCCTCGGCGCGGGCCGTGCCCAGCAGGTAGAGCCCCAGGTGGGGCGCGCGCTGGGTCAGGTAGGCCAGGAATTCCAGGCTCGAGGGGTCGGCCCAGTGCAGGTCCTCCCACAGCACCGTGCCGCCCGGCCGGGCCAACGTCAGCAGCAGGCGGGCCAGGGCCTCGAACAGCCGCAGCTTGCCGTTGGGGGCTCCCCCGGCGAAGGAGCCCAGCTCGGGCAGCAGCTGGGCCAGCTCGTCGCGCCAGACGGGCTCGAGCCCCTCCAGCGACTGCCCGGCCTCCAGCGCCGCCCGCACCGCCTCGATCACCCCGCCGAAGCCCAGCTCGCCCAGGCTCTCGCGCTGGCGCACGGTGAACACCTCGCCCCGGCGCTTGGCGAAGTCGCGGGCCAGGCGGCTCTTCCCCACCCCCACCTCGCCCACCAGCAGCACCAGGCCCTGGCCCAGGTGGGTCTCGAGCCAGGCCCAGTCCTCGCTGCGGGCCACCAGGGGCGGGTCCTGCAGCGAGCTCGGGGAGGCGGGGGTCAGCAGCACCGCGTCGAGGCTGCCTTGCCGCAGGTGCCGGTAGAGGGCCTGGGTCTCGGCCGAGGGCTCCACGCCGAGCTCGGCCCCCAGCAGCCGGGCGTACTGCTCGTACTGCCGCAGCGCCGCCGGGACCTCGCCCAGCGCGGCCAGCAGGCGCATCACCGCCTGCTGCTCGGCCTCCTGCAGGGGGTCGTGCTCGAGCAGGCGCTGGTAAACGGCCAGCGCGTCGCGCCGCTGCGAGGCGGCCTCCAGGCCGCGGGCCCAGCCCAGCATGGCCTCGCGGTAGAGGTTCTGCCAGCGGGTCTGCTCGAGGGCCAGCCACTCCTCGAAGGCCTCGGTGGCCCGCACCTCGAAGCCCGCCAGCAGCCCGCCCCGCCACAGCCCCGCCGCCGCGGCCCAGCGGCCGCGGCTGAGGGCCTCGAGGAAGCGCTGCAGGTCGGTCTCGACCTCGCCCAGCACGATCTGCTGACCGCCTTGCTCGAGCATCCGCTCCCAGGGCGTGCCCTTGAGCCGGAACAGTTCCTGCCGCAGGTTGCGCCGGGTGCTCTCCTCGTCGCCCTCCCACAGCAGCGAGGCCAGCGTGCCCCGTTCGGCCTGCCCCCCCTGCGCCGCCAGGTAGGCCACCAGCGCCACGGCCTTGCGCGGCATCTGCGGCCAGGGTTGGTCGTCGATGAGCAATTGGGGGGGGCCAAGGAGACTCAGGAACATGGTCGGGAATCAGGGCCAGTGGCCCGCGCTTCAGCGCCACCTCCACACGCCGAGGTCGGCAGCCGGGCGGCCAGAACGAACCTAACATCGACGTTGTCGAGCCTGAGTCTACCCCTGTCGTTCAGATAGGGGGTAAACAACGCTTATTATTAAGATTTCTTAAGCCAAGCGAAGGGCAGCCGGGCGGCCCGCTCCTCACCGCCCCCGGTCAGCTCGAGGTCGTGCTGCGCTCGAGCTTGCCGAAGAGCAGGCGGCCTACTTGGGTCTGGATGGACTGGGTGATCACCACCGCCACCTCCTGCCCGCGGTAGGGCAGCGCGTCATCGACGACGATCATGGTGCCGTCGTCGAGGTAGCCCACCCCCTGCCCCGCCTCCTTGCCCTCCTTGGTGATGGTGATGCGCACCACCTCGCCCGCCACGTAGGGCGTGCGCAGGGCGGTCGCGAGGGCCTGCACCGACAGCGCCTTGACGCCGTAGATGCGGGCGAGTTGCAGCAAGGCCGAGTCGTTGGTGACCAGCGCGGCCGAGTTCTGGCGGGCGAGCGTGAGGAGCTGGTCATCGACGGGCTCGTCGCTGGCGGGGGCCTCGAGCACCTCCAGCCCTACGCGGTCCTTGAGCCGCTCGAGCACCTCCAGGCCCCGCCGCCCCCGCGCGCGCCGCTGGGCGTCGGGGTGGTCGGCGAAGTTCTGCAGCTCGCGCAGCACCATCTGCGGCACCAGCAGGGGGCCTTCCAGAAAGCCCAGGTCGGCCACCTCGGCGATGCGCCCGTCGATGAGCACGCTGGTGTCGAGGATCTTGCCCCCCCTGGGGCGCACGGGGTGCGCGGGCGGGCGGATGCGGAAGGCGTCGCGGTTGGCGAGGGCCAGCGCCGAGAAGAAGCCCGAGAGCACCAGGGCCAGCAGCAGCGAGTACCAGGGGGTGTAGCCCTCGAACTGCGAGAGCAGGTTGTTGATCAGCACCGTCAGCAGCAGGCCGGCGCTCGAGGCCACGATCAGGGCCACCGGCACCTCGGGCGGCAGCGACTTCAGCCAGCGCTGCAGCCGCAGCCACCAGCCCTCCAAAGCCGCCTCCGCGCGCGGCACCAGCAAGAAGCCCAGCAGCAGCCCGACGAGCCCGAGGTAGAGCCGGTTGAGCGAGAGCAGGCCGCCCGACTCCGCGCCCAGCAGCCCGCGCGCCTCGAGCCAGCCCCCCACCTGGAAGCCGGCGAAGAGCATCAAGAAGTAGAGCACCAAGCGCAGACTGCTCATATCAACCGCTTCACCGCCTCCTCCACGTTTCGAACGACTCCCGGATACAGCAGCCGCTCGAAGCCCGCGCGCTTGCCCTCGCGCAGGCGGCGCTCCAACCCCTCCACGCTGCGCACCTCCCCGGCCAGCCCGACCTCGCCCACCACGGCGAAATCGGCGGGGATGGGCTTGCCCACCACCGCAGAATACACCGCCAGCGCCACCGCGAGGTCCAAGCCGGCGTCGAAGACCCGCAGGCCGCCGGCCAGGTTGACGTAGACGTCGAGGTTGCCCAGCGGCAGCTCGAGCCGCCGCTCGAGCACCGCCAGCACCACGTCCACGCGGCGCGAGTCGAGGCCCTGCGAGACCCGCCGGGGCGCGGGGAAGGGGGTGCGCGCGGCCAGGGCCTGCAGCTCCAGCGCCAGGGCCCGCTCGCCGGAGAGGGTCAGGGCCACCACCGAGCCGGGCGCGCCCACCGGGCGCTCGGCCAGGAAGGCCTCCGAGGGGTTAGCCACCTCCTCCATGCCCGCCTCCTCCATGCGGAAGACCCCCATCTCCCCCACCGGGCCGAAGCGGTTCTTCGTCGAGCGCAGCACCCGGAAGTTCCCGGCGGTCTCGAGGTAGAGCGTGGCATCGACGACGTGCTCGATCACCTTGGGCCCCGCCACCACGCCCTCCTTGGTCACGTGCCCCACCAAGACGGTGGTGACGCGGTGGGCCTTGGCGAAGCGGGTGAGGGCCGAGGTCGCGTCGCGCACGGCGACCAGCGAGCCGGGGGCCGAGGTGGTCTCGAGGGTCTGGATGGAGTCCACCACCAGAAACTCGGGCGGGGCGGCCTCGAGGGTGGCGAGCATGGCCTCGAGCTCGGTCTCGCGCAGGAGCTCGAGGTCGCCCGAAACGCCCAGGCGCTCGGCCCGCAGCCGGATCTGGCCCGGCGACTCCTCCCCGGCCAGGTAGATCACCCGCTTGCCCCGCCGCAGCATCCGGTCGGCGACCTGGAGCAGCAGGGTGCTCTTGCCCACCCCCGGCTCGCCGCCCAGCAGCAGCACCTCGCCGGGGACGAAGCCCCCGCCCAGCACCCGGTCGAGCTCGGCGATGCCGCTGTCGAAGCGGGTCTCGCCGCCGGGGTCCACCTCGCCCAGCCGGACCACGGCGTCGGGGTTGGGCAGGGGGCGCACCTTGGCGAGGCCGCCGCGCGAGCCCCCCGCCAGGGCACGGCCCACCGGCGACTCCTCCTTGAAGGAGTCCCAGGCCCCGCAGTTGGGGCAGCGGCCCAGGGCCTTGACGGACTTGTAGCCGCACTCGACGCAGGTGTATTGGGTCTTGGCCATGAGGGCTCCCGCTTTAACGCCGAACGCCGAACGCTAAACGCCTTCCGGGGTTCGCGTTCGACGTTCGGCGTGGGCGTGGGGCATCAGACGGTGAAGACTTCCTCTTCCTCGAAGTGGATCTCCTCGCCCTTGAGCGTCACGAAGAGCGTGCGGCCGGGGCGGGTGAGCAGCGCCAGCGACAGCGGGTCTTCGACCTTCTCGCGGATGAGGTTACGCAGGATGCGGGTCGAGCCCTGCTTGGGGGCCTGCCCCACCAGCCACGCGGCGAGCGCGGGGTCGAAGCGCACGATCTTCTCGCGGCTCTCCAGCTCCTTGGCGATGTCCTCGAGCATGATCTGCGCGACCTGCACCAGCTCGGGCTCGTCGAGGTTGCGGAAGCGGATCACCTCGTCGAGGCGGTCGAGGAATTCGGGGGTGAAGATGGCCTTGAGCGGGCTCTCGGTGTCGACCTCCTTGGCGGTGAAGCCGATGGCCGGCCCGACGTTGAAGCCGGTGTTGGAGGTCATGATCAGGATGACCCGGCGGAAGTCCACGGTGCGGCCGAGCCCGTCGGTGAGGCGGCCCTCGTCGAGGACCTGCAGGAAGGTGTTGTAGATGTCGGGGTGGGCCTTCTCGATCTCGTCGAGGAGCACCACGCTGAAGGGCTGGCGGCGCACGGCCTCGGTCAGGCGGCCGCCCTGCTCGTAGCCCACGTACCCGGGAGGGGCCCCGATGAGCTTGGAGATGGAGTGGGGCTCCTGGAACTCGGACATGTCGAAGCGGATCAGGGCGCGCTCGGAGCCGAAGAGCACCTCGGCGAGGGCCTTGGCGAGGTGGGTCTTGCCCACGCCGGAGGAGCCGGCGAAGAGGAAGCTGGCCGAGACGCGGGTGCGCCCGCCCAGGCCCACGCGGGCCCGGCGCAGCGCGGCGGCGAGGGCCTCGATGGCCTCGTCCTGCCCGATGACCCGCTTCTTCAGCTCGGCCTCGAGGCTGAAGAACTTGGCGTCGTCCTTGTCATCGACGTAGACGCCGCCCCAGCTATCGACCACCGACTCGATGTCCTCGCGGCTGACGAGCGGGGTGCCGTCCTCGTCCTCGGCCACGGGCAGGCCCAGGCTGGCGTTGAGGCGCACCCTCGAGGCCGCCTCGTCGATGAGGTCGATGGCCTTGTCGGGGAAGTTGCGGCCGGGCAGGCTGCGGATGCCGATCTTGACCGACAGCTGGAGGATCTCGTCGGGCACCACCACGCCGTGGTGGGCCTCGTAGCGCGGGCGCAGGCCCTTGAGGATCTCCAAAGTCTCGTCGGGGCTCGGCTCGAGCACGATCACCGGCTGGAAGCGGCGCTCGAGGGCGGCGTCTTTCTCGATGTAGCGGTGGTACTCGCCGGTGGTGGTCGCGCCGATGACCTGGATCTCCCCGCGCGAGAGCGGGGGCTTGAGGATGTTGGCCGCGTCGAGGGTGCCCTCGGCGCCGCCCGCCCCGATGAGGGTGTGCAGCTCGTCGATGAAGGCCACCACCTTGGCGTTCTTGAGCTCCTCGATGATCTGGCGCAGGCGTTCTTCGAACTCGCCGCGGTACTTGGTGCCCGCGACCACGCCCGCGAGGTCTACGGAGACGATGCGGGCCCCGCGCAGCACCGGGGGCACGCGCCCCTCGATGATGGCCTGGGCCAGCCCCTCCACGATGGCCGTCTTGCCCACGCCGGGGTCGCCGACGAGCACGGGGTTGTTCTTGGTGCGCCGGGCCAGGATCTGGATGACCCGGTTGATCTCCTCCGAGCGACCGATCACGGGGTCGAGCTTGCCTTCTCTGGCTTCACGGGTCAGGTCGCGTCCGTATTCGTCGAGGAATGGCGTTGCCACGGCCTTCTCCTTCTGGCCCTCGCCCGCTTGCGAGAGAACCCGCCAGCGGATGGTGTCCACGTCTTTGGCGTAGTGGGTCATGATCCGGTAGGCGATGCCGTCGCCCTCGCGGATGATGCCCAGAAGGATATGCTCGGTGCCGATAACCTGACTCGACATATTGCGGGCTTCCGCCCCCGCCAGCTCCATCACCCGGCGGGCCCGCGGGGTGATGGCAGGCGGCTCGCCGGTGCGGCTGCCCTCCCCCCGGCCCACCAGCTCCTCGACCATGCGCCGCATGGCCTCGAGGCTAGCGCCATATTCCATGAGGATGCGCGCCGCAGTACCGCCCTCGCGCATCAGCCCCAGGAGCAGGTGCTCCGGGCCGATCATGCTGTGGCCCAGACGGCTGCCTTCCTCCCTGGCGTAGTGGAACACCAACCGCGCGCGGTCGTCGTACCTGTTCAAAGGCAACCCCCTTCTGGCGTGTAAGCGGCGTCCATTTCTACCACAATGATATACTACGCCCGCAGCGTATTCGGTGTTTGAGCCGCTACTTACATCCGTTATTAGGACGTTATGAAGCGGCGCTGGGGGCGGGGAGGGGGCTGCCCGACGGCCGCGGCCGAGCCGGCCTGGGTGGCGGGGGTTAAGCCAGACCCCGACGCGATTCCGGCCCCGCGCCGCGGGCCGTGAAGATGAGAGCAGCTTATGTTTTTGCCCTAAAGGCCAGCCGCCACACCCCTGTACGGCATAGCTTGGGTTTTGCTTTAACTGGAGGGGGGCTCAGGCCTCCTCGAGGCTCACCGGCCGGGGTTGTCTGCCGTCAACGTCGCGGAAGCCGTACTCCAGGCCGAGCCGCGCCGCCACCAGCGCCTGGCCGCTGCGCTCCATCACACGGGGGTCGCTGGCGAGCGCCGCGACGGCCCGCCCCGGGAAGCGGGGCGACTCGGAGTTGGAGAGGTCGAAGTGCTCCGCCGCGCGCAGCACGCCCTCGGTGCGCACCAAGCCCGGGTAGAGCGACACCGCCGCCACGCCGTAGGGGCGCAGCTCGAGGGCCATGTCCTTGGCCATGCGGTCGTTGACGGCGTGGGCGAGCCCGTAGACCACGTTAGCCATGTACTTCTGCGCCGCCCAGAAGGAAATGTTGACGATGAGCCCCTTCCGCGCTTCGACCATCCGGGCGGCGGCCAGTTGGCTGCACACGTAGCGGGCGCGCACCCCCGACCCGAACATGGCGTCCCAGCGCCAGCGCGGTTGCTGCCAGAAGGGGTTTCCCCAGGTGAACGCCCGGCCCCCGGCGGTGTCCTCGAGCATGTACTGGTAACCCGCCCACACGTTGTTGACCAGGATGTCCAGGTGGGGGTGCTCGGCGTGGACGCGTTCGAAGACCGCCAGGGTCTGGCTGTCGTCGGCGTGGTCGCACAGCAGCGGGATGCACTTTCCCCCCTCCCGCTCGATCTCCGCCGCCGTGTCGAAGACGCTCCCGCCCAGCCCATCGACCGTCTCGCCCGGCCGGGTGCGGCCCGTGACGTAGACGGTGGCCCCGCAAGCGGCGAGCTCGAGGGCGATCCCCTTCCCGACCCCCCGGCTCGCCCCGCTAACCAACGCCACCTTCCCTGACAGGTCGAACATGCGCACCTCCAGGGCCTGATTCTGACACTGCCGAGCCACCGCCGCCGGGGGCCATCTCGCGGCAGAAACGCCGTATAATTCGGACAATCCCAGCAGCGGGGTTTCCGCTGCGCCCCGCTGGCGCAGCGCCTTAATTCAGTGCAAGTCCAAACGGCCCCCGTGGCTGCGCGCCGGGCTGGCATCGGCGACCGTTCAGGCCAGCGTGTCGAGCCAGGGCAGCATCTCCAGCAGGTTTCGCACCTCGAGGCCGGCCCGGTAGCGGGGGTCGGGGTCCTTGAAGCCCCGGTTCACCAGCACCGAGCGCATGCCCGCGTTGAGGGCCCCGGCCACGTCGCGCTCGGGGTTGTCCCCCACCATCACGCAGTCCTCGGGGGCGACGTCGAGCTCCTTGCAGACGCGCTCGAAGATGCCGCGCTCGGGCTTGCCGATGTCCACCGCCCCCGAGATCACCGCGGCCTGGAAGCGGTGCAGCAGCCCGCAGCCCTCGAGCTTGTCCTGCTGGAGGTCGGGCACGCCGTTGGTGACGATACCCAGCTTGTAGTGCGGGGATAACGCCCTTAGCAGCGCGTCCACCTCGCCGTAGCGCGGGTAAACCCGCCGCTCGTTGAAGAAGCGGTCGGCCAGCGCCTCGCACAGCGCCTCGTCGGCGACGTCCTGCTCGGCGAGCGCGTCGCGCCAGACCGCCACCCGGTAACTCTTGGCCCACTCGTGCAGCCGGGCGATCTCGGGGATGCCGGTGTCGGCATAGCGGGCCCACAGCCCTTCACCTGCGCTGTGGCCGATGCGCTGGGTGTAGTCATAGACGGGGGAAGTCTTCCACAAGCGCGTGGCCTGGTTCCCGGCGGCCTCTACGAGGGCCTCGAGGTCGAGGCTGTACCACGACGCCGCGTAGTACGCACAGTTCCACAGCGTATGAACCGAAACCGGGTGGTCGAGGATGAGCGTCTCGTCGAGGTCGAAGAGGATGGCGCCGATCACCGGACAATCTTACCGTGGGGAAAGCGATAAGCCCTCAGCCCTCAGCAAAAAGCGGGGGCTCGTGGCAAACCCACCCCGGCCCTCCCCGCCGGCGGAGAGGGGGGTGCAGAAAGGGCATTTGACGTACGACGTACGACGTACGACGCAGGACACGCGTCTTGCGTCTTGCGTACGGCGTACGGCGCAGGACGCACGACCCGCGCCCGGCGTCCGGCCATCACCCACCCACACCCCTCACGCCTTCTCCCGCAACAACAGCTCCGCCCCCTGCGTCAGCGCCGCCTCGCTCGAGGCCATCCCCGCGCGGATGCCCGCCTCGACCGCCTCGCCGTAGCTCTCCTGGATGATGGCGAGCTCGATGGCGATGATCTTCTCGAAGGCCTCGACGGCGGCGTAGAGCTCGGTGGCCTTGAGCACGGTGTTCATGTGCTCGAGGGAGAGCTCCTGCACGATGCCCATGGCGGGGATGATGAAGCCGGGGCGGATGCCCAACCGGGCGTGCACCAGCCCGATGCGGCGGCGGTTTTCGGCGTAGTGCTCGTCGTAGACGCCGGAGAAGAGCTCGCGGTACCAGTCGGCGAAGCGGCCGTACAGCCGCTCGACCCTCCCCGGCACCGCCCACAAAATCGCCCGCATCTCGGGGTCGCGGCCCAGGTAGTCGTAGAAGGCCAAGGCGACCTCGGAGGCCATGGGGGTCATGCACCGGCCGAGGTTTTGCAGCACCCGGACGTGCTGTTCGGTGAAGCCGGTCCGGCGCTTGAGGTCGTCCAAGAGGGCCTCCGTGATCAGGGACATCTGTCCTATCCTACCCCCTGGAGCGCTGATCGGCGATAAGCAAGGCTGAACGGCCGACGGCATTACCCGCCATCGGCCGCCGGCGAACCGACGAGGGGCCGAGGGCTACTCCGTGCTCACCTCCTGGGCCACCTGCTGGTTGACCGGGACCACCATGCGGAAGTAGTGGGCGGGGTCTTGCAGCAGGCGCTCGAGGCGCTCTGCCTTCTCCGGCCGCTCGGCGGCGTGCAGCTCGGCGACGTAGGCGCCCAGGAGTTCCTTCACGTCGGCCACGCCGCGCTCGTCGAGCTTCTGCACCGCCACCTTGGCTCCCTTGGCGAGTCGGCGGCGCATGGCGACCTCGTCCAGGCCCATCTCCGGCCAGTGGCGCAGGTAGACCCGCCCGCCGGTCATGCCCGAGCAGATCCAGGGGCCGGGGTCGCCCAGCACCACCGCGCGGCCGCGGGTCATGTACTCGAAGGCGAAGCCCTTGGCCTGGGCGCGGGTGGCGATGTTGCCCAGCTCGTCCTGCAGGGGGCGCTCGGGCTCGCCGCCCAGCACCACGTCGGCGCCGGAGAGCCGGATGCAGAAGCGGCTGTCGGCCATGCCCTCCACGATCAGCAGGCCGCTGATGGCCCCGTAGGCGAAGGACTTGCCCACCGAGCCGTCCACGTACTGCCCGTAGGGGTTGCGGCCCTTGAGGATCGCCACCTTGCCGCCGAAGGCGTTCTTAGCCACCCCGTCCTGGGCCCCGCCCTCGACGTGGACCTCGAGCCCCTCGCAGTTGAAGGCGGCCAGGCCGTTGCCGGCCACCGAGCCCGAGTCGAAGCGCAGCTCCACGTGGGCGTCGAAGCCCTTGCCGTAGAGGCGCCGGCGGGCGATCTCCCCGGAGAGGTGCACCCCTAGGGCGCGGTCGGTGGAGCCTACGGGCCCCTCCTGGAAGATCAGGTCGCGGCTGCCCTCCTCGTAGGCGGCCGAGACCACCTCGGTGATCGAGCGGGTGAGCTGGTTGAGCGGCTTGCGCAGCACGTGGGCCGAGCGCTCGTTGACCCAGTCGGGGGCGCTGACGCCCTCGAAGAAGTAGCCCAGGTCGATGGCGTCCTCGAGCCCCTCCTGGCGCAGCAGGTCGCTGCGGCCCACCAGCTCGCGCAGCGACTTGAAGCCCAGCGCCGCCACCATGCGGCGCAGCTCCTCGGCCTTGAGGCTGAAGAAGCGCACGAGCTGCTCGACGGCGCGGCCCTCCTCCTGGGGCACGAAGCGCTTGAGGCCGTGGGCCTGGGCCTGCTCGAGGGTCTCGATCTGGGTGGTGATGCCCACGTGGCAGGTGTCGAGCTGGCAGCCGCGGCAGATGGTGCAGCCGATGGCGACCATCGCCATCGTGGCCATGCCCACCCGGTCGGCGCCCAGCAGCACCATGCGCAGGGTGTCGTAGGCGGTCTTGAGCCCGCCGTCGGCCCACAGCTCGACCCTGTCGCGCAGCCCGGCCCGCACCAGGGCGCGGTGGGCGCGGCGCACGCCGACCTCCACGGGCAGCCCGGCGTACTTCAGGGCGTGCCAGCGCGCGGCGCCGGTGCCGCCCTCGAAGCCCGACAACGCGATGATGTCGGCCCCGGCCTTGGCGATGCCGACGGCGATGGTGCCGATGCCGGGGATCACGGGCACCTTGACCGAGACCTTGGCCTTGGGGTTGACGGTCTTGAGCTCCTCGACGAGTTGGGCGAGGTCTTCGATGGAGTAGAGGTCGTGGTTGTTGGAGGGCGAGATCAGGTCCACGCCGGGCACCGCGTTGCGGGCGGCGGCCACCTTGACCGAGACCTTCTTGCCCGGCAGGTGCCCGCCCTCGCCCGGCTTGGCCCCCTGCCCGATCTTGATCTCGATGACCGAGGCCGAGTTGAGCATGTAGCTGTGCACCCCGAAGCGCCCGGAGGCCACCTGCTGGCCGCGCCAGTGGGTGTACTTGCCCAGCATCTCCGGGATCTCGCCGCCCTCGCCGTTGATGCACAGCATGTTGAGCTTCTTCACCGCCTCGACGTAGGAGCGGAAGGCGGTCTCCCCCTGCGAGCCGAAGCTCATGGCGGTGATCACGAAGGGCATGGAGTGGCCGCCCACGCCGATGTCCACTTCCTCGGGCAGCACCTCGCTCTTCTCGGGGAACTTCACCTCCAGAAGCTGCCGCGCCGCCACCGGCGACTCCTTCTCCAGCCCCCGCACCCGCTCCTGGAAGGTCTCGTAAGGGGCCTCGCCGCCCGAGACGTCCATGGCGGCCTTGAAGATGCGCGGGTTGAAGCGGAAGTCCTTGGCGGGCAGCACCTTCTCCTGCGAGAGGAAGGACAGGCGCTCCAAGGCGGTGCGCTCGAGCTCGCTGAAGCCGTAGCCGGCCTTCTGGGAGGCCAGGAAGGTGCGGATGCCCAGCCGCTCGGCCAGCTCGGGCTTGAGGCCCACCGCGCTGAAGATGCGCCCGTAGCCGCGCAGCTCGTGGATGCCCATGGTGGAGATGACCTTCTCCAGGCCCTTCTTGAGCCCCTCGAGCAGGTTTTGCAGCGCCACGAAGCCGTGGGCCGCGTGGGCCTTCTGCTGCATCAGCCAGGGGGCCACCGCGTCGGCGCCCAGGCCCAGGCACACCGCCACGTCGTGCAGGTTGCGGACGCCGCCGGAGTGCACCACCACCGAGGTGCGGCGGCGCAGGCTCACGCCCTCGCCGTCGCGGGCGTGCTCGAGCGCCTGGTTGACGGCCGCCAGCGCCAGGTACACGTCGAGCCAGGCGCCGTGCTCGAAGGAGCCGCGGTCCGAGAGCACCAGCAGCTCGGCGCCGTCCTGCACGGCCTGCACGGCCTGCTCCTCCAGCCGCTTGAGCCCGGCCAGCAGCCCCTCCTCCACCGTGAACTGCGACAGCAAAACCGCGCTCTTGAGGCGGCGCTGGGCCTCCTCGAGCGTCAGCGTGCCCTGCCCCTGCACCACGTCCCGCACCTCGGGGTGGGTCTCCTCCAGCAGCACCGGCACCAGCAGCTCTTCGGTGCGGCCCCCGCCCACGCCGTTGGGCAGCGCCCGCCGGCCCAGCACGGTGCGCACGGAGAAGTGCTCGATCTCGCGCTCGCGGTCGATGGCCGGGTTGGTGACCACCGCGACCGTCTCCTTGAGGAACTCGGAGAGGTTGGGCTTCTCGGGGTTGAGCGCGGCCAGCGGGCCGTCGTAGCCCAGGCTGCCGATGGGCTCGTTGGCGGTCTCGGCCAGGGCGTCGAGGTAGCCCGCGTCCCAGCGGTCCCAGCCGAAGGCCCGCTCGAGGTTCAGCGAGGGCGGCGCGGGCTTCTCCTCCACCCCGGCCCCGGCCCCGCCCGCCAGCGGCGGCAGGCTGTCGTAGCGCGGGCCCTTGAGGTGCACGTTGTACTCGCCCAAGGTGCCGCTCTTAGCCAGGAAGCGCTCGAGCACCTGCCGCTGGTGGCGCTCGTAGGGCAGCAGCCGCACGCCCTCCGGGGTCACGCGCAGGTAGATCTTCTCGCCGGGGGCCAGCGGGCGGGGGTCGCCCACGAACTCCTCGGCGGTGAAGACCCCGCGCTCGGAGGAGAAGATGTACTCGGCCTCGGTCTCGATGAACCACAGCGGGCGCAGGCCCATGGCGTCGGTGCAGAACACCGCCTCCTCGCGGTGGCGCGTCACCAGCGCCGCCGGCCCCTGCGCGAGCGGGCCGAAGCGCTGCCGCAGGGCCATGTAGAGGTCCTGCAGGGCGGGCGAGTAATTCTTGATCTCGCCCAGAATGGGCGGGAAGGCGATGTCGAGCGCCTCGGGCAGCGAGAGGGCGTAGCGGTAGAGCAGTCCCTCGAGGACGCGGTTGAGGTCTTGCGAGTCCGAGCCGCCCGTGAGGGGGATGCCCAGGAAACGGCCCTCGCGGCGCAGGCGCTCGATGGTGTTGATCTCGCCGTTGTGCCCCAGCAGGCCGAAGGGCTGCACCGCCTCGAAGGTGGACATGGTGTTGGTGGAGTAGCGGTTGTGGCCCAGCGTGATCGCCGACTTGTACTCCGCGCGCGAGAGCTCGGGGTAGTAGCGCTTGAGGATCTCGGCCGAGCCGCGCACCTTGTAGACGACGCAGGAGGTCGAGAGCGAGACCACGTGCACCGGGAAGCGCTCCTCGAGCACCAGCCCCAGCTCCCACAAGGGCCCGTCGCCGTCGGTGGAGAGCCCCGCGACCTGGAAGAACAGGGGCTCGGTGCGCTTGCCCACCGGCCCCAGCACGCTCGAGTTGACCTCTCCCCGGCGCTCCAGGAGCAGCTTGATGCCCCGGCGGCTGCCCTCGACGCGGATCAGGTCCATGAGCTCTTGCACCCGCTCGGCGCTGCTCTTGGGGATGAAGAGGTGGCCCACGAAGAAGCGGGGGTTGTTGGCGAGGTTGCCGTCGAAGCCGGCCTCCTCGAGGTAGCCCGCCCACAGCTCGCGCGGCAGGTCGGTCTGGATGCCCGTTCCGTCCCCCTCACCCCGGATCAGGCCCGCGCGGTGGGCCATGCTGTATAGGCTCTCGATCACGCGCTGCACGTTGGCGTGCGTGGGCTTGCCCGCCTTCTCCGCGATGGCGATGATGCCGCAGGCGTCGTGTCCGATAGGTACGTCGGGGTATGCCTTCCTGAACTCCATTAGGGGGCCTCCTGTAGCGCGGGTTGGGGTGGGGGGTTGACCTTCGCATAGTCATGCAAAGGTTTCAGCGAGTATACGGGCGAGGGTATACCAAGTCAAGGGACTAAGCGCCGCAAACGCTGACCAGCGCACGCCAAACGCCCCGCGGACGCGATTTTTGGAACCAGTGGTTCTAAAAAAATCTTCATTCTGGGAGAAAATTACGTGTTTATCGCTGTTTTCCCGCCTTGACTTTTAAACATGGCCCCAACTACAATGCAATTCAGCGGCGAGTGCCCAGGAGGGTATGTGGAAACGTTGCGCGTGTCCGGCAAATCTCGTCCCAATTCCGTAGCAGGTGCCATTGCTGCATTGTTGCGTTCCCAAGGTGAGGTGGAAGTTCAGGCCATCGGGCCCGCGGCGGTCAACCAGGCCGTCAAGGCCATCGCCATCGCGCGGGGGTACATCGCCCCGGACAACCTCGACCTGCTCGTCAAGCCGGCCTTCGTCAAGCTCGACCTCGAGTCCGAGGAGCGCACGGCCTTGCGCTTCACCATCAAAAGCCAGCCCCTGGACTCGTAAAGGTTTCGACCCTGACATAAAGCTCGTGACCCAGCTTGCAGAAGCTGGGTTGCATTTTTTGTACTTTCGGTAAGGGGTAAACCAAGATGACGAGCGTGACTTTCCTGCTAATGATCGTGGTGTTCATCGCGACCTTAGGCATCCAGTTCTGGCTGCAGCGGACTTACGCCCGCTACAGCCGCGTCGCCAACGCACGCGGGCTGACCGGGGCCCAGGTGGCCCGTACCATCCTCGACGCCCACGGGCTGCACGGCGTGCGGGTCGAACCGGTCCCGGGCGCCCTGACCGACCATTACGACCCCATGCAAAAGGTCGTGCGGCTGTCGGAGCCCAACTACGCCTCGCCCTCCTCGGCGGCGCTGGCCGTGGCCGCCCACGAGGTCGGGCACGCCATCCAAGACGCCAAGGGCTACGCCTGGCTGCGGGTGCGGGCCCAGCTCTTGCCCGTCGCCAACATCGGCAGCATGTTCGGGCCTTGGATCTTCCTGCTGGGCATGCTGATGAGCTTCAACGAGACCCTGATGAGCGTGGGCATCTGGCTCTTCGGGGCGGCCGCGCTGTTCCAGCTCGTGACCCTGCCGGTGGAGTTCGACGCCTCCAACCGCGCGCTGGCGATCCTGCAGCGCATGAACTTCCTCGACAACCGCGAGATGGGCGGGGCCCGCGCGGTGCTCACCGCCGCCGCCCTGACCTACGTGGCGGCGTTGGCCAACTCGCTGGCGACCATCCTGCACTACGTCGCCATCATGCAGTCGGCCCGCGAGGAGTAAAGCCCGCAGCGCCGAGGGGCTCCCCGGCGCCGGGGAGCCCCTCCCGTCAGACGGGGGGCGCCGGCAGCCCCCGCACGAAGAGCTGGACCCCGGTGCGCAGCATGCCCTCGAGCTCGTAGCCCGGCAGGTGGCGGGCCATCATGTAGGCCCCGTGGACGATGGAGGCGAAGATGGCGGCCAGGGGCTGCCCCTGGCCGGGGACCGCCTGCTCGAGGCTCTGCTGCAGCCGGACCAGGCCCCGCGACATGGCCTCCAGCGCCACCCTCGCGGCCTGCTGGTCGCCGCCGCGGCGGCCCGACTGCGCGGTCATGAGCGCGGTGAGCGGTTCGATCTGGTCGCGGTAGGCCAGGGCGTAGGAGAGCAGGCGCTCCTCGAGGGTCTCGCCCTGCTCGAGCGCGCGGTCGGCCTTCTGGAACGACTCCTCCAGCAGA
The DNA here is from genome assembly GCF_003574345.1 of Calidithermus terrae. Classification (NCBI taxonomy): domain Bacteria; kingdom Thermotogati; phylum Deinococcota; class Deinococci; order Thermales; family Thermaceae; genus Calidithermus; species Calidithermus terrae. Next base: position 5,222 of record NZ_QXDL01000001.1, on the reverse strand, counting down.
GCCTCCAGCAGCTCCCGCTTGGAGGCGAAGTGGTGGTAGACGGCGGCCTTGGTGAGGCCCAAGCCGCGGGCGAGGTCCTCGAGGCTCGTCGCGGCGTACCCCCGCTCGGCGAAGGCGTGGCGGGCGCGGTCGAGGAGGGCCTGGCGGGTGTCCATCCCGAGGCCCAGGATATCCCCGCCCAGGCGAAACACTGTAGGGCAGGCCGGAGGTCGCCTCAGCGCACGGGGAGGGCGCGGGCCTCCAGGCGCACCTCGAGCCCGTCCTCCACGGTGAGGAAGAGGACGGTGGGGGGCTTGAGGTTCCACTCGGTGAAGCGGGTCCGGAAGCCCCCGGCGAAGCGGTAGGCGTCGCCCTCGAGCCTGAGCGTGCCCTCGATGCGCATAAATTTCCGCACCCCGTGGATCTCGAGCACCCCCTCGAGCACCGCCCGCTCCCCCTCGCGGCGCAGGGCGCTGACGTCGAGGCAGCTCTGCGGGTACTTGGCGACCTCGAGCACCCCCCGCGCGTCGTTGTCGCGCAGGCCGATGCCGGAGTCGAACTTGCTCATGTCCACGCAGACCCGCCCGGAGGCCTCGGGCTCGGCCCAGCGCACCTGGCCGCGGGCGGTGGGGTTGGTCCCCTGCCAGCTCCCCAGCGGCATCCGCCCCACGTAGGTCACGCTGCCCTCGACCGCATAAAGTTGCGGCGCCTGGGCCAAGGCGCCCCAGAGCCAGGCCAGAATTACCGCGAAGCGGCGCACGCCGGACCCCCTTCCCGCCTGTTCGAAGTACGCGCCCCTGCCCCAGGCGGATTCACGGCAGGGCCTCGAGGTAGCGGGCGAGGGGCCCCACGGCCGGCCCCTCGCGCCCCAGCAGGACGTCGAGGTGGGTGAGGCCGGGCAGGACCTCCCCGCGCACCTCGGTGCCGGGGAAGAGCGCCCGGGCGGCGGCGAAGCGGGCCGCGTCGGTGACGGCGCCGCGCCCGGCCCCCAGCCCCAGCACCCGGAAGCCCAGCCGGCGGGGCTGGAGCTCGGGCACCGCGAGGTCCCAGGCGGCGAGGTCGAGGGAGAGCCGCACGGGGAAGAACCACTCGGAGAAGCCGGTCTCGGGCCAGGCGTACAGGCCGAGGAGCTCGCGCGGGTCGGTGGCCTCGCCGGTGTCCCGCCACTCCACCCGCCTCCCCCGGGCCCCGATCACCGCGTAGCCGAGTTGCCCCTGCAACAGCCGCGGCAGGCTGAAGCCCTCGCGCCCCCAGGCCCGCCCCACCGAGGCCGAGAAGAGGGCGACGGGGTTGTAACGGTCGTCGATCTGGGCCAGGGCGGCGGCCTCGAGGCTCGCCGGGAAGCGCGCGGCGCCGGGCGGGGCGTCGGCTTCGGGGTCGCGCGCAGCCAGGAAGGCCAGGGCTTCGGCGCGGGCCAGGAAGGCCGGGCTCAGCCCCAGGCCCAGGACGCTGAACTCGAGGTAGGGCGTGGCCCCACCCGCCAGCAGCGCGTCGAGCCCGGGCGAGCGGCCGAAGCCGCCGGGGCCGCCCTCGAGGTACTGCTCGCGCGTGAGCCGGTTGGGGCCGGGGGCCCCGTCGATCCAGGCCAGGCCGGCCAGCTTCTCGCCCTTCCACTGGGCGTAGGCCGCGCTCAGGCTCGCCCCCAGGGAGTGCCCCGCCAGCACCACCGGGCCGCGCGGGCGGGCAGCGTCCACCAGGGCGTCGAGGTCTTGGAGGTGCACCCGCAGGCCCCAGTCCTTGAGGAAGGGGACGCCGGGGAGGGCGTAGCGCTGGTAGTAGGCCCAGGGGTCGGCGCCGAGGAAGCCCCGGCGGTCCTCGAGGCCGTTGGCGCGGCGGTCCCAGGCCCATACCTCCCAGCCCGGGGCGGCGAGCACCAGGCGGCGGGCCAGCGCGTCGAAGCTGGTGGCCCCGCCCAGCAGGCCCGGCACCAGCAGCACCGTGCCCCGGAAGGGCCCCTGGGCCGGGTAGACCAGGGCGTAGCTGCGGTCGAGCGCGGGCCCGGCGCTCGTGGGGGCCCCCGCGAAGCTGCGGTACTCGGGCTGCCCCGCCCAGCGCGCGGTCTGGGCCAGGGCCGAAGCACCGAGCAGCAGGAGCCAGATCAGCGGCCGCATGAGCCTATCCTCGAGCATCCCCCGCCCCTGCGGGTGCAAGCCCCGCCACAAAAAACCGGAGAGCGAGTCGCTCTCCGGCCGGCGACGGCGCCGGGCTACTTGGGCAAGAGCACGGTGTCGATGACGTGGATCACACCGTTGCTGGCCTTGATGTCCACGGCCGTGACCTTGGAATTGCCGTTGAGGGTCACCGCGCCCCCGCTGACCGCGATCGTCACGTTCTGGCCCTGCACGGTCTTGGCCTCCTTCAGCTTGACCACCTCGGCCGACGTCACCCTGCCCGCCACAACGTGGTAGGTCAGGACCTTGGTGAGGGCGGCCTTGTCCTTGAGCAGGGCGTCGAGGTCGGCCTTGGGGATCTTGGCGAAGGCCTCGTTGGTGGGCGCGAAGACCGTGAAGGGACCGGGCCCCGAGAGCGTCTGGGCCAGGCCTGCGGCCTGTACCGCCGCCAGCAGGGTGCTGAAGTTGGGGTTCGAGGCCACGACCTGGGCGATGGTCTGGTTGGCGGTGGTGTTCTGGGCGCTGGTCAGGGTCATGCCTAAAGCGGCCAGGGCCAAGCTTCCTGCGACGAGCAAGGTCTTAATCTTCACGGTTCGCCTCCTGAAATGCTTTCCAGGTCGGCAAAGGGCCGCCGCACTCGAGGCGCTCGGAAGCACTCCGGGCTCGAGGGCTCGCGCTAGGCCTTTGCCTTTCCCGCTATGAGCCTAGCTGTTCAGCTTATGTACAATTTTTGTCCACACTACGTTCAGGCTCGAGGTTTCGCCCGGGCGATCCGCGCGGCCGCCTCGAGGTAGCGCCGGCGGGCGGCCTCGAGGTCGAGCACCGGGCGCCCGTAGGGCTCGGGCCTGCCCCCGGACTCGGGCACCCAGCGCCGCAACCAGGCGCCGCCGGGGTCGTGGGTGTGGGCCTGGGCGAGGGGGTTGAACACCCGGAAGTAGGGGGCCGCGTCCACCCCCAGACCCCCGGACCACTGCCAGCCCTGCAGGTTGGAGGCGTTGTCGCCGTCGAGGAGCAGGTCGCGGAAGGCCCGCTCGCACTTCTGCCAGGGCAGCAGGGCCAGCTTCACCGCGAACTGCGCCACCACCATGCGCGCGCGGTTGGAGAGGAAGCCGGTCGCGCGCAGCTCGCGCATCCCCGCGTCCACGGCGGGGACGCCGGTGCGGCCCTCGAGCCAGGCCCCGAACATCTCGTCGTCGTCGGCCCAGGGCAGGGCGTCCCAGCGCGGGTCGAAGGCCGAGCGGGCCATGTGGGGGAAGTTGTGGAGCAGGTCGCCGCTGAAGTCGCGCCAGGCCAGCTCGCCGACCCACTTGTGCGCCCCCTCGCCCCCCGCCCGCATGGCCCGCTGCGCCGCCAGCCGGGGCGAGAGCACCCCTAGGGTGAAGTAGCACGACAGCCGCGAAACCCCGCTCCCGTCGAGCCTGTCGCGGGCCTGGTGGTAAAGCGGCAGCCCCTCCGAGAGGAAGGCCTCGAGCGCCCCCAGCGCGGCCTCCTCGCCCGCCGGCGGCAAGGGCACGTCGGAGGGCTCGTCAGGGACCGAGCCCGGGTCGTGGCCGGGCGGGAGCGCCGCCGGGGGGAAGCGCCCGGGCGCTTCGGGCAACTCCGCCTCGGGCGCGGCCCACCATCGCCGGGAGTAGGGCGTAAACACCGTGTAGGGGCTGCCGTCCGGCTTGACGATCTCGCCGGGCTCCTGGACGTACTGCCCATGGGACCACGCCGTCCGGCCCGGCAGGGCCTCCTCCACCTTCCGGTCGCGGAAGCGGGCGTAGGGCGTCGAGTTGCGCACCGCGAAAACGCGGTGAACGCCCAGTTCGGCCGCCGCCCGGGGCAGCACCTCCCAGGGCAGGCCGCTTCGCACCAGCAGGGCCCCCCCGCGCCGGGCGTAGGCCTCGCGCAGCGCGGCGACGTTGCGGTAGAACCAGGCCCGCCGGCGCGCAGAGGTGCCGTTCAGGATGTTGGGGTCGAGGACGACGAGGCCCACCGCGGGGCCGCTTCGCAAGGCGGCCGCCAGGGCCGGGTTGTCGTGGGTGCGCAGGTCGGCGCGGTGCCAGACGAGGTTCATGCCCTCCTTTTACCTGCGGGGCCGCACGCCGCCTTTAGCGTGACCTACAAAGCCCAAGATCACCCGCCGGCTCCCCGCGAACGGGCGCCGGGCGCGTCCCCAGGGCTCCCCAGCCTGCGGAGCACCGCCTCGGCCACCCGGACTCCCCCCATCGCCACGGCCGGGACCGATTGGCCGGGGAAAACCGTCTCCCCCACCCGCCACAGGTTGGCGAACGGGGTGCGCGGCGCGGGCGTGCGCAGGGGGTGGGACTGGGGGTAGCCCCCCACCCAGCCGTCCTGGCGCGAGGTGTAGCGGGCGTAGGTGTGGGGCGAGCCTGCCAGGAGCAGGGCGGCCGCGTCCTGAAACCCCGGGATCAGCCGCTCGACCTGCCGCGCCACCCGCTCCTGCCAGGCCCTCTTCCGGGCGGCGTACTCCTCTGCCGACAGGCCGCGCCACGCCTCGAGCCGGGTGTGCACCGAGGCCGAGAGCACCCGCATCCCCGGAGGCCCGCGCAGAGCGTCCCCCGGCTCGGACAGGCTGACGAAGACCCAATCGCCCTCCCCGGCCCACTGCCGGTAGGGCGGCCCCGGCGGGACGGCGGCCTCGGGGAGCGCCGCGTGGAGCACGAAGGCGCCCCAGCCGTCGGCGGGCGGGCGGCCCGGCCGGCCCAGCAGGCGGCCCAGGTCGGCGGGGGTCAGGTTGGCGACGAAGAGGTCGGCCTCGAGCCGCTCCCGCTGCCCCCTGCGCCGCCCGCCCAGCGCCACCTCCACGGCCCACACCCGGCCGCCCCGCGCCAAGAGCCGCTCCGCCCGGTGGCGGTAGAGCACGCGCCCGCCGTGGCGTTCGACGGCCTGCGCCAGCGTCTGGGCCACCGCCCCCATCCCGCCCCGCGCCATGGCCGGGCCCCGGTGCGGCAGGTCGAGGGCCGCCGCGCCGAAGAGGGCGTAGGTGCCCCGGGCGTCGGCCTGGGAGGCGATGAGCAACTGCGCGTCGAGGAAACGGCGGAAGGCCGGGTCTCGGGGGGCGTGGGCCGCGGCCGGGCGCAGGAGGTCGAGCAGGAGGGCGGGCAGGTCGGGGAGGTGGCGCAAGGC